>JAQVKB010000022.1 GCA_028694875.1 Candidatus Izemoplasmatales bacterium | reverse complement strand
TTCCGCAGGACGTGTCGATCTCCTGATTGCTTCTCATATTGGAACCAATCCAAAAGCGGGAGAATTGATGACGACTGGCGAAATGAAAGTTCGCTTAACGCCACAAGGAACTTTGGTAGAACAAATCCGCGCTGGTGGTGCTGGACTAGGTGGTATCCTGACGCAAACGGGAATGAAAACCATCGTCGAAGAAGGAAAACAAATGGTGACAGTGGATGGCGTCGATTATCTCCTTGAGAAACCACTTCACGCCGACATGGCACTCCTCGGTGGTGCGATTGCGGATCGCTTTGGCAATCTTCAATATCAAGAAACGATGAGAAACTTTAATCCCACGATGGCATTTGCGGCAGATACCGTTGTCGCCGAAGTCTTCTCCATCGTGGATACCTTGGATCCCAATGCGATTCATACGCCACATCCACTCGTCGATTATGTATTGGTAGGTGATCATCATGGATGAAAAACAAGTCATCGCGAAACGTGTTGCCTTGGAACTCGAGGAAGGTAATTTGGTCAATCTTGGGATTGGAATTCCTTCGATGGTTGCGTCTTTCGTGACACCAGAACAACGCATCACTTTCCAAGCCGAAAATGGCATCATCGGATTAGGACCATTTGAAACTGAAGCCACGAATACCGTCAATGCTTCAGGACTTCAAGCTTCCGTCGTTCCCGGTGGCGCTTTTATCGATTCCGCAGTTTCCTTTTCATTGATTCGTGGCGGACATATCGACGTTACCGTCCTTGGCGCTTTGGAAGTGGACGCGGATGGAAGCATTGCATCCTGGATTGTCCCTGGCAAAAAAGTACCCGGGATGGGTGGCGCGATGGATTTGGTCATGGGCGCCAAAAAAGTCATCATTGCCATGACCCACACCAACAAAGGTCTCCCTAAAATTATGAAACAATGTAGTCTCCCCTTAACCGCGTATCGTCAAGCGAATTTGATTGTCACAGAAATGGGTGTCATTCAAGTCGAAGAAGATGGCCTTCATTTGGTGGAAGTCCATCCAGACTTTTCGGTGAGCGATGTCTTAGCAGCGACGGATGCCAATTTGATTTTGTCGGATGTTCATCCGATGAAAGGAGTATAACAGATGAATACAATGTTGAAATGTAGAATGTCACTTCAAGACGCTCATTATGGCGGAAACCTTGTCGATGGAGCCAAAATTCTCGCTCTTTTTGGCGATGCGGCCACCGAACTTTTGATTCGCCATGATGGCGATGAAGGCTTGTTCCGAGCCTACGATCAAATCGATTTCCTCGCCCCCGTATTTGCAGGGGATTATATTGAAGTCCATGCGGAAATTATTTCGGAAGGAAACACCTCTCGAAAAATGCGTTTTGAAGCTTATAAAGTGATTGCCGCAAGAACGGATTTGTCTCCTTCCAGTGCCGATGTGTTGGAAGAACCAGTCCTTGTCGCGACCGCGACAGGAACTTGCATCGTGCAAAAGCACCTTCAGAGGAAGTCATGAATCCCTGCATCATTACTTGTGCGTTGACCGGAGCGGAAGTCACGAAGGCGATGAATCCAGCGGTTCCTTACACAGCCGAAGAAATCGCTTTGGAAGCCAAAGCGGCGTACGACGAAGGGGCATCGGTATTGCATCTTCATGTACGAAACGATGATGGAACGCCAACCCAAGATCGGTTGATGTTTCAAAAAGCAATCGATAAAATCCGTGAATCTTGTCCTGATGCCATCATCCAAGTCTCTACGGGTGGCGCTGTTGGTATGACATATGAAGAACGTGCAGACGTGTTGCAACTTCAGCCTGAAATGGCAACTCTGGATTGCGGCACGCTGAACTTTGGATTTCACGACTATTTTGTGAATACCGAAGAGATGATTGTTCAGTTTGCCAATGAAATGAACCAACGTGGCATTCATTACGAACTCGAATGTTTCGAAAAAGGTCATATTGATACCGTCTTGCGTCTTGCCAAAAAAGGTATCATCATTCCACCGTTCCATTTCAGTTTTGTCCTCGGCGTCCAAGGTGGGATGACGGGAGAAGCACGCGATTTTCACTTCCTTCGCGAAAGTCTTCCAGAAGGTTCTACCTACTCGGTCGCTGGTGTCGGAAGATTTGAGTTTTCTTTGGCCAAATTGTCCATCGAACATGGTGGCCATGTTCGCGTGGGACTGGAAGATAATTTGTATCTTGAAAAAGGTGTGCTCGCGAAATCCAACGGGGATCTCGTTCGAAAAGCACGCCAAATGATTGAATCTTCTGGACGCCGCGTCGCGACTCCGGAAGAAGCTAGAACCATTTTAACAAGGAGGTAAGACCATGATATCCATTTCACCTTACGGTACGCACCGTGTGATCCATCCGATTGGCGTCTTACCACAAGCCGCACAAAAAATTGACAACTCGATGGTTTGTCAAGAAACCGAAATTTTATTCGATGTCGAGACGCTCAACATCGATTCCGCATCCTTTACCCAAATTCGTCAATCCTGCAAATCCGATCTTGAAAAGATGAAAAAGATGATTTTGCAGATTGTGGAAGAACGTGGAAAAATGCAGAACCCCGTGACCGGAAGCGGCGGGATGTTCCTTGGTCGAGTCAAGGAAATCGGACGGGACGCGAACACCCAACTTCAGATTGGTGATCGCGTCGCTTCGCTCGTCTCGCTTTCGCTCACGCCTTTGAAAATACACAAGATCAAATCGATCGACATCCACAAAGATACCGTGGAAGTCGACGCCGAAGCGATCTTGTTCGAGTCGGGAATTTACGCCAAGATTCCTGATGACCTTCCTCCGTCCATCGTCTTGTCGGCGCTCGATGTTTGTGGCGCCCCAGCCCAAGTCGAACGACTTGTCAAACCCGGTAACACCGTGTTGATTCTCGGTGCAGCCGGTAAGAGCGGACTTCTCGTGAGTTATCAAGCGAGAAAGAGCGCCGGCAAAGATGGATTTGTCATTGGCGTCATTAATGACGAACGTCAAAAGAATGATTTGGAGATGCTTCAAGTTTGCGATGCGATCCTCGTTGCGGACGCGACCAATCCTGTAGAAATCTACGAGAAGACGCTTCAAGTGACAAACGGGCAACTCGTGGATGTCTCCATCAATGTTGTGAACGTACCGAATACGGAAATGTCCGCGATTCTTCCGACCAAAGATGAAGGCATCGTTTATTTCTTCTCGATGGCGACCTCGTTCTCTCGTGCCGCTTTAGGAGCTGAGGGAGTTGGAAAAGAATGCAAGATGATGATTGGGAATGGCTATACCGCAGGACATGCGGCTCTGACGCTCCAATTATTACGTGAATCAGACGTGTTGATGGCGATTTTCAAACGCCGATATGGAAAGGAGGAGAAACGATGAAACTCGAACTCAATGAACGACATCTTGCTCGTCGTGCTCTCTATTTTCCAAATGTACCCGATTCGGATTGGAACAGTTGGAAGTGGCAAGTGAAAAACCGCATCACCAATGCGGAGCAACTTCAAAAGTTCATCCCGCTCCTCGAAACCGAGAAACAACAAATCGCACAAGTGTTGACACGTTTTCGGATGTCGATCACACCCTATTATTTGACACTCATCGATCCTGAAAATCCTCATTGCCCTATTCGCACGCAAGCGGTCCCTGGAGTAGAGGAACTACATATCGGTGCTCATGACATGGTGGACCCGCTTGCGGAAGATACCGATTCCCCTGTCAAAGGGTTAACACACCGCTATCCGGATCGCGTGTTGTTTTTGATCACGGATATGTGCAGTATGTACTGCAGACATTGCACAAGACGTCGTTTCGCAGGTCAAAAAGACATGCAAGCGCCAGCCGAACAAATCGACAAGGCCATCGAGTATATTCGAAACACTCCACAGGTTCGCGATGTCCTCCTCTCGGGTGGAGATGCACTCTTGGTGTCGGATGCCTATTTGGAATCCATCATCAAACGCTTGCGTGAGATTGACCATGTCGAAATCATTCGAATTGGTACGAGAGTCCCCGTTGTGATGCCACAACGAATCACCCCTGAACTCGTCGGGATGCTTCAAAAATATCATCCGATTTGGGTCAACACCCATTTTAATCACTACGATGAAATTACCCCAGAAAGCAAACAAGCCATCGATCTTTTGGCCAATGCAGGAATTCCTCTTGGAAACCAAAGCGTCTTGTTGGCAGGTGTCAACGATTGTGTTCACGTGATGAAGAAACTGGTCACGAAATTAGCGCAAATTCGTGTCCGTCCGTATTACCTCTATCAATGCGATTTGTCCTTAGGCATCGAACATTTCCGTACTCCGATTTCCAAGGGGATCGAAATCATCGAAGGTTTGCGTGGACATGTCAGCGGATATTGTGTCCCAACGTATGTCGTGGATGCGCCAGGTGGCGGTGGAAAAATCCCGTTGATGCCCAACTATATCGTATCGATGGCACCAGGAAAAATGGTCCTTCGTAATTACGAAGGCGTGATTACGAGTTACTCCGAACCCGAACACTATGACAATCATTGTCATTGCAAAGATTGCACGAACGAAAGCGCCGAAGGAGTTTATTCCTTGCTTGCAGGTACGCAAGAATCGATTGAACCCGCCGGACTTGAAAGAAGGGAACGCCGATTCCAACGCTAGCTGATCTCATCCAAGATCGCCAAGTCGTCTCCATCATCGGCAATGCCAAGAACGCAGGTAAAACAACGACGCTCAACTATTTGTTGGACCATGTGGAACCCGTTGGACTTGCGATCACCTCGATAGGACTCGATGGCGAAGAAACCGATCAACTCACTGCCCTTCCGAAGCCTGAAATCCGGGTCCGGAAGGGTTTGGTCGTGGCGACAGCAGAAAAAACGTTGGCAAAGGCCACTTGCACTTATGAATCATTACGCGATTTGGATATCGATACACCACTCGGTCGAATTCAAATCGTTCGTGTCACTAGCCATGGAAGTATGTTGGTTGGTGGGCCGTCCACGGTGACGGATTTGGAAGTGTTGTTGGAAGAACTTCATGCGGAACAGATTCACCAGGTTTGGATTGATGGTGCCTTCTCAAGGCAATCCTCAACCATGCTTTCCGATGGTGTCATCTATGCGGTCGGTGGGGCATACTCCAATGACTTGGATCTTGTCATCGATCATGCCAAAACGGATATCCAAATTTTATCCATACCGCGTGTCGAGCACGACCAATCCGCGTTAGCATCGATTCATGGCATTGCCATCTATCGACATGGGGTATGGAAAGAACGACATGAATCGTCTTTGTTTGAGATGTCGTCCATCGATACTTTACTTACAGAAGGCATCGAGAAAATTTATCTACCCGGAGCTTTGACGGAAGAATTTGTCAAAACTTGGTTGAAGATGCCTTCACTAACACGCCCCAAACTGATTCTTTCGCATCCTACCGGAATCATTCAAGATCGCGTATTGCGCGGGTTCTTGTGTCGATATCTAGATGATATTCGCGTTTTGCATCCGATTTCGTTGGTGGCCATCACGGTGAATCCCAGTTCGCCGTATCGTCCTGATTTTGATAAGGAGGACATGTTACATCGACTCCAACAAATTTCAAAGTATCCCGTTTTCAATTTACGAGAAGAAGGTGAAACCTCATGAATCAATTCCATCTCGATCCTTCCATCATTGAGACGTGTCGTCAAGACGCTTTTTTGATTGCGGATGAAGTTTTGAGTATGGTGGAACAACATTCCACGGTTTCGGTCGAACGAAGCGTTTTGCGTCTTATCGGCGTGGATGGCGTCAATGACCTTTTAGAACCTCTTCCCAATATGATGGTGGATGAAGTCTACCATCATGGCGATTTGTCAAAAGGCATCTCACGTTATTTGGCGAGCGCCTTGTTTCAGTCAGGTCTCAATCTGACGGAATTTCAACAAGCTTATCTCAAGGGTCAAGTCCAACTCATCACGCCTCATCTTGAAGATTTGGACACTTGTCGCAACGTCTTGAAACCGTATCTCCAAAAAACCTTCGATCGGATTGCGAAAAACCGTGATACGCGCCATCGGTTTCTTGAAAAGGAAACGCCGAGAACAACGGACTTGTATGTCATTGTCGCCACCGGAAACATCCATGAAGACGTCATTCAAGCCAAAGCCGCCGCGAAAGCAGGGGCGGATATCATCGCGGTGATTCGATCTACCGGGCAATCCCTCCTTGACTATGTACCTTATGGCATCACCACCGAAGGTTTTGGTGGGACTTATGCCACCCAAGCCAATTTTCAAATCATGCGCAAAGCGTTGGATGAAGTATCCAAAGAAGAAGGACGATACATCAAACTCGTCAATTACGCTTCCGGATTATGTATGCCCGAAATCGCGGCAATGGCGGCGATCGAGCGACTCGATGTTTTGCTGAATGACAGTATGTATGGCATTATCTTCCGCGACATCAACATGAAACGCACCTTTATCGATCAACATTTCTCGCGGATGATCAATGCCAAAGCGGGAATCATCATCAACACGGGTGAAGACAACTACTTAACGACTTCCGATGCCATTGAAGAAGCCCATACCGTTCTTGCGAGCCAGTTCATCAACGAACAATTCGCGTTTGCCGCGGGATTACCCGAAGAATTGATGGGATTAGGTCATGCCTTTGAAATCGATCCTTCGGTAGAAAATAGTTTTTTGTATGAACTTGCCCAAGCTCAGATGGCAAGAGAGATTTTCCCGAATGCACCGCTAAAATATATGCCACCCACGAAACATGTGACCGGGAATATCTTCCGTGCTTACCAACAAAACACACTTTTCAATATAGTGACTCAATATACTTCACAGTCGATTCATCTCTTAGGGATGATGACCGAAGCGATTCATACGCCTTTTCTCCAAGATCGCTATTTGGCAATTCAAAATGCCAAGATGATTCAAACATCGATGAAGTCGATTTCCGAAGAACTTGTCATTAAGGAAGATGGTTTGATGGCGAACCGTGCGAAAAAAGTGCTTGAAGACGCCTCTCTTCTTTTAAAACAAGTGAAAGAATCCACCCTGTTCCAAGCCCTCGAACAAGGTGTGTTCGCCGGTGTTAAACGTCCTCAAGACGGTGGAAAAGGACTTGATGGTGTTTTCCAAAAATCACCGGATTATTGGAACGCGGCTTTGGATTTGTGGGAGGTGTCGCGATGAAACTCATTCGTCCCTACGGAGATACGTCCCATGATGGGAAAATCCAACTCAGTTTTACGCTTCCTGTCCATGCGGATGGACAAGGAATCGAAGCCGCCAAACGGTTAGCCACTCAACTTGGGCTTCTCAATCCTCAAGTCGTTCATGCGGAAGACATCCATGAAGGATATGCCTTCTTTGTCGTGTATGCGAGTGTGAAATTCGATTTGGATCTCGATCAAATCCATGTCGAAGAAGCCCTTACCGAACGCAAAAGTCGGGAAGAAATCGAAGTGATTCTTCAAGAAAACTTTGATCGCGAATTGGTATTTGTCGGCGCTTCTACAGGAAGCGATGCCCATACCGTTGGCATTGATGCCATCATGAATATGAAAGGCTTCGCCGGTCATTACGGTCTCGAACGATATCGTGGAATCCGTGCTTACAACCTTGGAAGCCAAGTGAAAAACGAAGACTTTATTCGCTTTGCGAAGAAAGTGAATGCGGATGTTTTACTCGTGAGTCAAACCGTCACACAAAAAGATGTGCATATTCGCAATATGGTCGAACTTGTGGAACTTCTCGAAGCCGAAAAAATGCGGGAACGTGTTATACTGATAGCCGGGGGCGCGCGCATTACGCACGAGCTCGCCAAGGAACTCGGATACGATGCGGGATTTGGACCGAAATCGTATGCCGAAGATGTCGCACTCTATGCCATCAACCGGATGATTGCGAACAAGTCGAAACCTTAGGAGGAATCGGTATGCCAATTACCAAAACCAGTCAAATCTCTACCAAAACCGGCGACAAGGGAGAAAGCCGTAACTTCGTGAATCAAGTATTCTCCAAAGATGATATTTTGTTTGAACTCCTTGGGACGATGGATGAACTTTCCTCGTTCTTAGGACTCTTCTATCATCATCATGAACTCGAGGTTATCAAGATGATTCAACGCAGTTTACAAGACATCAATGCGTTGATTGCGACCGATCCCAATCATGTCTTGTACAAGAAACTCAAACCCTTTGATCCGGCGCAAACAGAAATGCTTGAATCGCTCATGGGTGTCATCTTGGAACGTCATCCTTTAGAGCCTGTCTTCACACTTCCGGGGTCCGAAACCTCGAAAGCCGGTGCGTATTGCGACGTCGCAAGAACAATCGCCAGAAAAGCCGAACGTCGTTTCGTTGCGTTTCTTCGTGCGACCGAACGCACCGATTTGGAAGGTCCTCTCAGTTATCTGAATCGCCTTTCTGACTACCTCTTTGTTCTCGCGAGAAGCTTTGCGTAATCCTCATGGAAGCCTTGCTTCCAAGGCGGTTGTGCAAATTCCGTAAAACCCCCTTTTTTTCTTGGAACTTGATTTTTGCTATGATATAATGTGGTGTGTGTAAAAACGCTTTCAAACGTACTTGAAGGAGAAATCCATTGAAATCAATTGTGATCGGCGTCATCGGTGCAGATGTCCACGCTGTCGGAAACAAAATTATTGAGTACACCTTGACCAATGCCGGCTATAATGTCGTCAACATTGGCGTTTTATCCAATCAAGAAGATTTCATCAACGCCGCGATTGAAACCAACGCGTCGTTGATTCTTGTCTCAAGCCTTTATGGGCATGGAGAACTCGATTGCCGAGGAATGCGCGACAAATGCATCGAAGCGGGAATCGGAGAGATTCCACTTTATGTGGGCGGAAATATCGTGGTTGGAAAGCAAAATTTTCAAGAAGTGAAAACACGATTTGAGGAGATGGGTTTCAATCGTGTCTATCCTCCGGGAACGCCAATCGATCAGGCGCTTTCGGATATTCGTGAAGACTTAGGAGAGTAACGTGGCTCGTTATTTGCTGATCGACTTCGGATCGACTTTTACCAAACTCACCGCCGTGGACGAGGATGCTTGCGATATCATCGCGACTGCCTCTCATTTCACGACGGTTTCGTCCGATATCTCGATTGGTTATCACCATGCGCTCCAAGCGCTTTATACCACGATCGGTGAAGAGATTTCCTTCGATCATATTTTGGCATGTTCATCCGCAGCGGGCGGATTGAAAATGGCCGCGATTGGATTGGTCGAAGAACTCACCGTCGAAGCGGCCAAACGCGTTTGTTTGGGGGCTGGTGCGAAAGTCGATTTGGTGTTTTCGCATCATCTCACGAAACGCGAAGTGGAAAAGATCATTTCTCAGCATATCGATATCATCCTGTTGGCCGGTGGCGCCGATGGCGGGAATACGGAAAACGTCCTTTTCAACGCCAAATTATTAGGCCAGATGCAAGTCAAGATTCCGATTGTGTTTGCCGGAAACAAATCGGCGCAAGATGAAATCGAAGAGATGTTTCACGACTATGAAATGAATGGATTTATTTGCGACAACGTGATGCCGCGGATCAATGTCCTCGATGTGAAATCCGTAAGAGATAAAATCCGTGAGATTTTCCTCAAAAACATCATCGTTGCCAAAGGCATCAAGAAAATCGAAGAAGAAATCGAAGCGGTGCTTTTACCAACACCAGAAGCGGTTTTGGTTGCTTGTGAATTGTTGGCGAAAGGCACGATTGGTGAAGATGGCATCGGGGACCTCGTCGCGGTGGACATCGGTGGCGCCACAACGGATTCATATTCGATGTGTAACGCGTCCAATCGTAGCGATGTCGTCTTGCATGGTTTGGAAGAACCCTATGCCAAACGGACGGTCGAAGGCGACCTCGGGATGCGCTATAGCGCGCCTGGAATCATCAAAAA
>JAQVKB010000021.1 GCA_028694875.1 Candidatus Izemoplasmatales bacterium | reverse complement strand
CAGGAGCTACATCTGGAATTGGTCTCGCAATTTGCGAAACCTTCCTTCAAAACAATATTCGCGTGTTCGCCATCGGGAGATCGATCGAAAAAAAAGTTCAGTTGGAACAACGATTTCTACAGGAAACGAAACAAGGAAAACTGGTCATTTTTTTAGCCAACATGCTGGAACCGGAAGAAATATACCATGTCTCTCAAGAAATTCAAACATTACTGGACCAAGATCACCATGGTCACCTCGATGCCCTCATCAATAATGTTGGGTGTGTGCGTAGTTGGTATACTACGAATTCCTACGGTGAAGAACAACAATTTGCGTTGAATCATTTGGCGTCATTTCGTTTGACACACGCTCTCCTTCCTTCGCTCCTTGCGGCGAAAGGTAAAGTAATGATGACTTCGAGCAAGTCCCATCGTCATATGAACATGCATTGGCGTGATTTGTTCTTTCGTCACCATTACCGGCCACTCATGGCATACAAGCAATCCAAATTAGCCAATGTGTTATTCGCTTATGAACTCCAACAGCGCTACCATTCGCTTGGCCTTCAAGCCTATGCCATCGATCCTGGTCTTGTCAACACCGCGATTGGCGAAAAGGGTACGGGTGGTCTTGTGTCATGGTTTTGGCGTCAGCGAAGAAAACATGGTGTTGCGCCTGAAGTCGCGGCGAAGACGTATCTCGACTTGATGAGTGATACAGCCCATGATGGTCTTTATTACTATCAATCCAAAGCCATCACCTATTCCAAAAAGGTGAGGGCTTCGGAAGCCAAAAAATTATTTGAAATCTCAGAAGGATTGTGTGGATTTCAGTTTGGAGGAGAACAATGAATGTACTGATTACAGGAGCTGCCGGCGGATTGGGAAGAGCCTTCGTCGAAGAGTGTGTTTCGAAGGGAGACCACGTTTTCGCCACGGACCTTCGAGAAAAAGAATTATCTCATGTCGTACAAGGAATCTATTACCGATATGGAATCGAGATTCCTTATCATGCTTGTGACCTCACCCGAGAAGAAGAACTGCACCTTCTAGTTCAAAAGCTCGGTCAATCAGATTTTGAAGTGGATGCGTTATTTCTTGTCGCAGGGGTCGATCATGAAGGAGGATTCCTGCAAAAAGATTTTCATCAAATTCAAGGGATTGTTGAATTGAATATCCTCGCGACGATGCGATTAACGCATGCGATGCTGCTTCGAAGAAACAGGGATCGGTACTTCTCAATCATGTTTATCTCGAGCCTCGCCGCGGGACAACCGATCCCTTTGAAGGCGACATATGCGGCGTCGAAGCGATTTTTGCTCGACTTTTCGCGAGCCATTCGCGAAGAGTTGAGAGAAGAACAAGTTCGTGTTTTGACCGTGTGTCCCGCGGGCCTCGCCACGAATGATGAAGTGATCAAGGCGATTATGGGACAAGGATTCTTTGGCAGTTTGACAACGTGCAATATCGAATCGGTGGTGAAAAACTCGAGACATCTTTTGCTGCATTCAAATCGAGCGGTTTATATTCCGGGAAGAATGAACCAATGGATTCATAGAATTCAGCGTCTTATTCCTTTGGAATGGACGATGAGAATTCTTCACCATCGTTGGAAGAAAGCTCAATCAACTTGGCTTCATCCCAAAAAGGAGCGATGACGATGTCTGTTCGCTGGATTGCCATCCTAATGGGTGTTTTGTTTCTTGCTTTGGCGACATTGCTTCCATCCAAATGGAGATGGTCGCTTGGGAGAATGTTGGCCGTATTCCTTTTCACCATTCGCATGGGATTGTTACTATGGTCTTGGTCGCAAGGTGTATGGGAAATCCCTGTCGAAATATCAACGATCTCCTATTTCCTGTTTTCGTTGGTGATGATGTTTCGAAAAGAGGCAATATATGACTTGGCGGCTTTCTTTTCTTTGGTGAGTGGGATGGGGTTTTTCCTTTTTTATGGGATTGTTGGGTTGCCCGATTTTCTATTCACAAGTGCACTGAGTTTTGTCGTTAGTGCCATCAGCCACGGAATTCTTCTATTTGGCGGCATTGTTTTGGTTCGAAAAATGGACTTCCGAATGAAGAATCGCGCTCGGATTTGGATTGGCATCTTGGCGATTTTATTGCATGCCGCTATGGTCCTCGATCAAGAATCGGCGAATCCGACTTTTGTTTCTTATCTTGTTCGCTTGGATTATCTTGAATTCACCGATTCAGTGCTTCTGAATTTCTTGGTTCGAATGTCCTATTTTGGTTTGCTTATCGTTGTATTTCAAATCCTCATTCGAGGGTTTTACGGAATCAACAGTTGGGTGATGTCTCGCCCTGAAAGAAAACAAGATCGAACAAGTTTTCACCATGCAATCCAACCTCAATAAAACAAAAAGGCAAGTCGATTATGACTTGCCATTTTTTCGTTTGGGCATTGCCGCGATTTTGTCAGGATCTGGGTCAATGTAGATGGTTTTGTGTTGTGTATAGGTGACGAGGCTTCCTAGTTCTCCAGGAATCTTCTTAACATTGCGAACTCGTGTATAGTCGACCGGTACTGAGGATGACAAACGAGCCGATGAATGGAAGGCCGCGAGCATCGAGGCCATTCGTATGGTATCTTCAGACAACTCCTTGTCGGAACGGACGATGACATGAGAACCATGGATATCTTTGGTGTGAAACCACCATTCGTTGGACATGGCCAGTTTATGCGTGAGGTATTCGTTTTGAAGATTGTTTTTCCCTACCAAAACCAGGATTCCGTCTCGAGATTCATATTGATCATAAGCGGGTAGTGTTTTTTTCTTTTTCCCTGATTTTTGGGCGCGTCGATATCCTTTTTCTGCGAGTTCATCGACGATTTCATCGATATCTGATACCGAAGCATTTTCAATTTGGGTAACCAACACATCAAAATAGAGGATTTGCCTTTTGGCGATGTCGATTTGTTGATCGAGGTGACCAATCGCGGTTTTCGATTTTCGATATTTCTTATAATAAGCATTCGCATTTTCAATCGGTGATAGCAAACGATCTAATCCAATCGTCAATGTTTCATTGGTCTCATAATCGAGAGCCTCGAGAGTGGCATCTCCACGCTTGAGAGTGGGGAGATATTGTCGAATCAGATCTCCTTTTCGACGGAAGAGATCGCCTGAGATGGCTTCATCGCGTTCCGTTGTGAGTTTTTCCAGTTTGTTTTTATTTTTTTCGAGTTCTCGTTTCGCGAGTTGATACACATTTTTCGACATTTGCTTGACGCGTTCCATTTTGGACGATTCCATGAAAACCGCATCCAACAAATCCGAGAGCGTAGGATAATATTTTTTCTCAACCTCTGGAAACAAATCGCAGTAGTAGAACAGGGATTTCTCCTCAATGATTGCGTGCGTAGGAAGAACGGGAAGATTCATTATGTCGAGAAAAGCGGATTGGGGAGAAATGCTTTCTCGCGATGCTTTTGCCAAAATCGACTTGGCGAGAAAAGGTGAGAATCCTCGAAAAGTAGAAACGAGATCTTTATAAGTGGGATCCGGATGTTCCAAAAAAAACGATTGGACACTATTGAGGTCCTCTGGAAATTTCTTTCCGTCTTCGGGTAAGGTATATTTTGCACCACGCAAAATCGTTCGATCGCTTTCTCCAAATGGAGACACATGATGGAAGGCGTCGATGATCGTGCCATCTTTTTGAACCACCACGAGATTGGCATATCGCCCCATGATTTCGAGATAAAGAGAATAATCGGTCATATCGCCAATTTCAGAGATATTTTGTAAACGCATCTCGAAAATACGATCCATCCCAAGGGTTTGAAATGATAATATGAAAGCTCCTTCAAGGTACTTTCTTAAGAGCATACAAAACCCAGAAGGGGTTTCTGGTTTTTCGACTTGAAACTTGGTGAGATGGATGCGCGCAAGCGATGTGGACAACGACAAAGAGAGCGAAAGATTTTCTCTTCCAGCTCGGATTTGAAACACAAAATCATTCTTCGTGAGTTGATAAATTTTTTGAATTCGACCATTTTCAATCTTCGAATTCAATTCCAGTGCGAGAAAATGCGCAAAACGCCCGTCAAGGCTCATAAAAATCACCACTCCCATTATACCATATGCATGAAAAAGCGAAAAAAATTTACATAATCAGGGTTATATGGTATTATATTTCATAATACATCGTGTCTGGAGGGGTCGAAGTGAAGCTAAACGAACTCGGTTTGTTGGTTGTCATCAGCGGACCGTCCGGCGTTGGAAAAGGGACGATTCGAAAAGCGTTGTTTGAAATCCCTGATAACAATTTCTGCTATTCCGTTTCGATGACGACAAGAAAGCCTCGCGAAGGGGAAGTCAACGGCGTTGATTACTTCTTTGTTTCTCACGAAGAATTTGCGACGCGGATCAAGGAGAATCGTTTTCTGGAATACGCTGAATTTGTCGGCGAGTATTATGGAACACCGAAGGATTATATCGAAAAGAAACTTGATGAAGGCAAAGAAGTTATCATGGAGATTGAGGTGCAAGGTGCGCTCAAAGTGCGCGAGCAAAAGCCCGAAGCTGTCTTCATCTTTATCGTACCTCCTTCCAAGCAAGCCTTATATGACCGCTTGACCAAACGCGGTACTGAAAAAGGCATCGAGATTCAACGCCGGGTTGAAAAAGCAGAGCGCGAATACAACCTTGCCTACAAGTACGACTATATCGTCGTCAACGACGACGTCGCCAACGCGGCAGACCGCATTTACGCGATCATTCGCGCAGAACACGCCAAAACAGAACGTTCGATTCACAAGTATTACAAATTGATGGAGGGAAACCAATCATGACCAATCGAAACACAGATGGACTTCGTTATCCTTCGATTGATGATCTCTTAGAAGTCATCGATTCGAAATACAAGCTCGCCTATATTTCGGCAAAACGCGCCAAGATTATCAAACAAGATGGCTATTCATCGGTAGATAATCTCTGTGTCAAGCCCGTTGGACAAGCTCTCGAGGAAATCCTCGCCGACAAAGTCAAAGCCGAATTTTAAAAGCAGCCGATGGGCTGCTTTTTTCTTTTTCATGTCTGTTATTTTCATCAATTTTCATAGAAAATTTATGATATAATGATTTCATAACAGGGGCTGATTGGATGAAGGAACATTTAAGAGCGTTGCTCGAAACCATTGATTGCGTAGATGAGATTCTTCTCGACTATGGTGATCTTACCAAAGTTGAAGTGGATGAGGCGGCTAATATTTGGCACCTCCATCTCCGTTTTGAAAAGCCGGTACCGGTCCTTCGGTACCGTCGTTTTGTCGATCAACTCGACAAGATTGAATCCTTTGTCCCTAGTGTGAAAACCGCCAATTATCATGTCGAGTATGATATCTTTACCGAAGATGATTTAATGGAATATTATACTTTTGTGATTGATCGTTTGATTGACCAAGACAAACGAATCATGCCTTTACGTGACTATGAAACCGACGTTTCTTCAGGAAATATTCGGATCATGGTTCCTTATGGCGCGAAATCCGCAAGCATGTTTCGACAAGAAATTGAAACAGGTTTACGTGTGAATGGATTCCCCGCGAAGGTCGAAATCATCGTCGATGAAGTGTCGAAAACCATTCAAGAAGAAATCGACAAAACGAACCGGAAATTTGTTCAATCCAATCAAGCAACCGTCAACTTAAAAGAAGTGAAATATGAACAACTTTACGAAGACAAACCGGTTGAAAATGACTTCTTCCCCATCAAAAATCTACCATACTCGTTGATGGATTTAGAAGAGTACAAAGCCCAAAACGGAAACAAAGCGAACTTTACGATTCGAGGACGAATTGTTTCCATCGAGATCAAAGACCTTCGAAGTGGTGCCCAAGCAAATATCATCTTGTCCGATGGAACAGACACCATCACCGTCAAAAAGAGACTTCGCTCTGTCGATGAAAAAGCCTTCCTAGACACGGTCAAAGAAGGATTTGGATTGTTGGTTTCGGGGTATGGCGTCTATGATGAATACTATGGAGAAGTCGTCATCAATGCGGTTTCGATGGCCAAAACGAGTCAAGTCCTACCGAAGAATAACCGAGAAGATAACGCGCCACTCAAGCGTGTTGAACTCCATACGCATACCAAAATGTCCGCCCTCGATGGCGTTCCTACTGTCGATGAATACGTCGATCGCGCCGTGGAGTGGGGCATGAGTGCATTGGCGATTACCGATCATGGAAGTGTCCAATCCTTCCCTGACTTTGCGCATGCGATTGCCAAGAAAGACATCAAACCAATCTACGGATTGGAATTGGTGTATGTCGACAATGATGCCGTGAAAATTACCCGTGGCGTCCACGAAGGATTGTTATCGGATGCGACGTTCGTCGTCTTTGATATTGAGACCACAGGACTCAGCGTTCAATATGACACCTTGATTGAAATCGCAGGTGTCAAAATTCGAAACGGTGCTCAAATCGGGGAGTATCAATCATTTGTGAACCCCGGAAAAGACATCAATGCGTTTACCACGGAACTGACAGGAATTACCAATTCAATGGTCAAAACGGCCCCGAATTTGGAAAGTGTCTTGCGAAAATTCTATGAGTTCTCCAAAGGATGCATCTTGGTCGCTCATAACGCCGAATTTGACCTTGGGCATATCTATCATGCGTATCAGGAACTAGAAATCACCAAGGAAGAACAAGCTTCCATAGATACCTTAACACTGGCGAAAGTGGTCTATCACGACCGTGCACGATATGGGTTGGATGCCCTCTGCAAGCTCTTAAAAGTACCGCTCAATGATCACCACCGTGCGATCAATGATGCCAAAGCGACGACCGAGGTGTTTTTGCATATGCTCGGTCAACTCCGCAAAGATGGGATCCTCAAGTTCCAAGATTTGAATGGCATTATCCCATCAACCGAGGTCTATAAATATCCTTACCCTAAGCACATCAATCTCTTGGTACAAAAGCAACACGGTCTAAAAAATCTCTATAAGATTTTATCCAAATCGTTAACGGATTTCTATGACCGCGATGCCAAAATTACCAAAGAGTTTTTACAACAACATCGCGATGGATTGTTGGTATCCAGTGGATGTCGCAACAGCGATTTCTTTGAAACTGCGATGAACAAAACCGATCGAGAACTGAGAGAAGCCGCGAAGTATTACGACATTCTCGAAGTCCAACCGCCATCGACGTTTTCATATCTCGCTCAACAAACATCATCATGGAGAACCATCGTCGAGGATGTCATTCGCCGGATTGTGGCAATTGGCGCAGAACTAGGCAAAATCGTTGTCGCGACGGGCGACGTCCATCATTTGGACCCAGAAGATTTGGTCTATCGTGAAGTGATGATCAACACCCCTCTCGTTGGTGGTGGTGGATTCCATAAGTTGTATCACGAAGACATGAAACCATCCGAACATTTCCGTACTACGGAAGAGATGCTCGCAGAATTCGCCTTTTTGGGCGAAGAAACAGCCAAGGCGATTGTTGTGGACAATACCAATGATGTGGCCAATATCATCGACAATGTTCTTTTGTTTCCGAAAGAATTGTTTGCGCCAACCGACGAGTTCCTTGCCGAGCAAGGCGTTCCTTCCATCAAAGTCAAAGTTGAAAACATGGTTCGTGAACGCGCCGAGCGCATTTACGGAAAAACGATGCATCCGATGGTCAAAAATCGGATGGAGAAAGAACTCAAAAGCATCATTGAAAACCAATTTTCGACCGTCTATTATATCTCCCATCTTTTGGTAAAAAAGAGTCTTGAAGAAGGATATTTGGTAGGTAGCCGTGGTAGCGTTGGTAGTAGCCTCGTGGCGACATTGATGGATATCACGGAAGTCAATCCTTTACCACCCCATTATGTTTGCCCGAAATGTCATTTTACGGCATTCAAGAAAACCGAAGAAGAGAAACGCGATTATCCTTCGAGCGATTTCGAAAAGATGAATCAACGTTTGCTCGATCATACCGACTGCGGATTTGATTTACCAGACAAAGTATGTCCTGTATGCAACACTCCGATGCACAAAGATGGTCATGATATTCCTTTTGAGACCTTCCTTGGATTCAAGGGTGATAAGGTTCCGGATATTGATCTCAACTTCTCTGGAGATTACCAAAGCCAAGTCCACGAATACATTCGAAAATTGTTTGGCGCGGAATATGCCTTCCGTGCAGGAACGATTGGAACTTGTGCCGCGAAAACGGCGTATGCGATGGTGCGTGATTTCTACGAGAAACAGAATGAAGCCAGAACCAAAGAAAATCTCGTTCCGCTCGTTGTACGACGTGCGGAAATGGAGCGAATCGCCAAAGGAGTAGAAGGTTCGAAACGAACCAGTGGACAACATCCAGGTGGCATTGTCGTGGTACCGAACAACAAAGAAATTTATGATGTCACGCCGATTCAATACCCTGGGGATTCCACCGACACTACATGGAAAACAACCCATTACGATTATCACTCGTTTGAAAGCAACCTCTTCAAACTCGACGTCTTAGGTCATGATGATCCGACGATGATCAAGTACTTGATGGATCTCGTCAAAAAGAATCCTTTGGATTTCCCCTTCTCCGATCCCAAAGACATCCCTGTCGATGACAAAGAGGTTTATAAACTCCTATCCGGTACTGATGTTATCGGGCTTTCTCCTGAAGACATCGATTCGGATGTTGCTTCCTATGGAATTCCCGAATTTGGAACGAACTTTGTTCGTGGCATGCTTCGTGATTCCCGACCCGCCAGTTTCTCCGATTTGGTCAAAATTTCAGGTCTATCCCATGGGACAGACGTATGGAGCGGCAACGCACAAGACTTGATTACAGGAAGAAAGCGCGAGTTTGGTCGCGTTGACTTCAAAGACATTATTGGTTGTCGTGACGATATCATGGTCGATTTAATCGACTATGGTATGGTTCCTACGATGGCGTTTGAAATCATGGAATTTGTCCGTAAGGGAAAAGCACCGGCAAATCCCGAAAAATGGGCGATTTACGCCGATGCGATGCGTTCTTCGAATGTGCCCGAATGGTACATTTGGTCCTGTTCGAAAATCAAGTATATGTTCCCAAAAGCCCATGCGACCGCGTATGTGTTGATGGCGATGCGCATTGCTTGGTTTAAACTCTATCGACCGATTTATTTCTATAGCGCCTATTTTTCGAAACGTGCCAACATCTTTGATGTCGACGCCTTTTCCGAAGGTGAAATGGGAATCAAACGTCGACTCGATGAGATTAACAACAACGCCAATGCTTCCGAACGTGAAAAGAACCTCGTAACAGTTCTCGAAATTGCGCTCGAAATGACAAAACGTGGTTTCCATTTCCAACCGATTGATATTCACGAATCCGAAGCTGCGGATTTCAAAATCACGCCCGACAAGAAAGGGCTATTGATGCCGTTTGTCGTCATCGATTCGTTGGGACAAAACGTCGCTTCGTCGATTGTCGAAGCGCGCGAAGAGAAACCATTTATCTCGAAACAAGACATCAAAACAAGGAC
This sequence comes from Candidatus Izemoplasmatales bacterium, assembly GCA_028694875.1. GTDB lineage: Bacteria > Bacillota_I > Bacilli_A > Izemoplasmatales > Hujiaoplasmataceae > JAHIVB01. The sequence goes on along the minus strand of JAQVKB010000021.1, from coordinate 613 downwards.
CAAATTGTCTTCCACTTTGTTCGAACGGCTCGAAGGTCTTGGAACGTTTGATGGGATGATTAACGAGAATCAGATTTCGCTTTTTGATTTGTAAAATTTACAAGAAAAACACAGAATCGACATGATACAATCTTGTTTGTTGGTGTATAATATTTTCTAGCAAGGAGGTACTTGTATGAACTATCGAAATTCCAATCCCGTGTTCCGTCGCATGCGCAATATGGAAGCTGTCTCTTATGATGGTGCGGTGACATATAGCAGTGTGACATTTCGAACACTATTCTTATTACTTGTCGCTGGAGGCGTAGGTGCCTATTTCTATGCTTATCCTTTCCTGTCCATCGGTGCACTCATTGGTGCTTTCATCCTCGGATTCATCTCCGTGTGGGTGGGAACTCGAAACGTGAAACTCGCCCCAATCTTCGGCACAATCTATGCCATTAGCGAAGGTTACATCTTAGGAACGATTTCCTTGATGTACGCTTCGTTGGCGGACGGCATCATTCCGACCGCCATCTCGACCACGTTTATCGTCGTCTTGATTACGGTTTTGTTATTCTCCGGAGGATTCATCAAGGTTTCCAGTAAATTCGCATCGGCATTGGTCGTTGGT
>JAQVKB010000020.1 GCA_028694875.1 Candidatus Izemoplasmatales bacterium | reverse complement strand
TTCCGATCTGTTTACCGCCTCCAAATCATCAGAGATGGCGTTTTCGGTCACAAAGTAATTGGCATAAAACGCCATTTTGTCGGTTCGATATCCAAACATCAACAAGTCTACGGTTACCACTTGTCCATTCATCGCCGAAATCGCATCTACATCGGAACGGTAATAAATCATGATGGCATCAACAGCCAACACACCATCATTCATAATTCCATATGTGGTATTGAAATCAGAAGGAATTAAATATGTTGTGTAGGTGCCAAGTGCTGGGTCGGAATACACTTTTCCTGTCACCGTCACCATAAGGTATGAGAATCGGTTGGAATCAGAGGGAATCGTAAGTCCGTTGATGATTTCCTCCACAGTTCCAACGGTCGGAGTGACCTTTCGAACTTCGTATTCCGAAGGTTCCATCACGATTGGATTTTCCGTATTACCAATCAATTCTGGTGCGTAATAATACCAAGTCAAGGAACCGGTAATATCATAGACTTGACCTACGACGGCGTCATTTTCACCAATATAAACATACATGATGTCGACGCCATCCGTGAAGAAGAATGCACCATTACTAAGTTTGCCAATCACGGTCATGCCTAAATATTTCGCGTAAACATCTGCGCCAAGTGCGAGTCCTTCCGCAATCGTCGTGACTTCTGGGATTCCCTGGGGTGGATTGATACGGTTTGGACCTATTTGTTGAAGGAAGAGCGCATAGGCTTCTTCGGTTGTCATTTGATCGCCATAGATATTTTTAATTAACAGATCCGCTTCTGTTCTCACAGTCCACGAATCTTGATACATCTCAGATAATGGGAATGAAGGTGTGGGTAGCAATCGATCAATTTGTGAATAAGCCACATTCATCGCCATCGAAGGCAATAACAAATATTGCATATTCTCGCCAAAGTTGTTCATTCCACCGGTTGCCCAATACTCGGAACCCATGGACATGAAATTGGCATACGATATCGATAATCCTGTAGAAAGTGGCCATTCCACATCATTTTGATAAGTTGAGTATCGAATTGGCATATACCATCCTCCATTCATGAGTGAATAGAGGGCTTGATGTTCACTGCTGGTCAATAACTTAATCCATAACCAGGAATATAGTTTTTCGATTTCAGTCGATTGCGAGAAAATACCGAAATCGACGATGGATTGAGTCACCGATTGAACGCTGCTTTCAATCCCAGGAACATTGAAATCGGGCATCGGAATCAAATCGACATCAAAAACTCCAAACGCGAGATTAGAAATATATCCGTATCCGGCTGGATTACTGTATCTCACTCCTGCCGAAGATCCTGCCAACATGCAAATATCGCCATAAATAAAGTTTTGTGAGCCATAGTCCGCATTCACTGCCATCGGAATCACAAAGGTATTGTCAAGGAATCGATCATTGAGATAAACAAGGGCATCCAATGTCAAATCATCATCAAAGCTAAGGGTTCCATTTGTGGCATTCCATCCTGCGCCCCATCTTCTTGCCAAATCATAGAACAAATTCACTTCATTGTCAAAATCAAGGAGATATTGGCATTGCATGGTTTCTGGATTGGTTCCATTGGGATCTACCAAAATGTCTTGAAGCAAAACGAGCTGTTCAAATGTTAATGGAGTCGTATGAGACAAGAATCCATTGTCGGTAATACTAATTCCTGCCGCGCGAATTTCTGCGATGTGCGCTTGAAGCACGGTGCGATTGACTGTAATCACATCGGTTTGCATCGCGAATGGGAATGAATAGAGTCCACCATCCGGATATTGACGATTTTCTGCGATGGCACTCGGCAAGAAATCGCTCCAATCCACGGATGTGGTTTGGATTTCACCGTAGATTGTCGAGGAAGGATCCGTGACTTCATAAGTGAATCCAATGTTCGCATAGGGATCGAGTGGTTCAAGCAATCCCAAAGCGTGGAACTGCGTCATGGTATCGGTATATCCCATGGCGATGTTCGGTAAATTTCCTGTCGATGCGGCGGAAAATACCGTTTGTTGAATGTCGGGATAGGAACTATATGGGACAAGGTTCACGGTGACATTCGGATACAACGCTTCATATTTTTGTTTCATCGCTTGCATAAAATCAACAGTATAGGTACTGGTGATATGCCAAATGGTGATTTCAACTTCGGTTTGATCGAGTTCGACATCCACCAGTGGCGCATCCCATTTCGCATACAAAACCATGTCGTGTGAAATACTCATGATGGTGGTCAAAGGTTCCCCATCAAAATTGGCGTTGTCATACCATCCTGCAAAGCCATAGTTTCCTTTGGTCGGTTCATACAAAGAGAACGGGACTTGATTCATCGAAAGCGTATTGGGATTCCTTTCATCATTGACGCCACCATCAAGTTGGTAATCAACATTGTAATGAATGACTTCCCAAACCGCATATAGAACTACGTCTTTGTCAAAAACAGTATAGTTTGAAACTTTCATGTCATTGATGGAAAATCCGGTGAACCATCCCATGAAGGTATACCCTGGTCTCACGACCTCAGGGAGCGTCAAACTAGATACTCGTGGTAATTCGAGAACAAGTGGATAAGTGTCGTCGATCAAATTACCACCTTGAAGATCAAAAGTCACCACAAAGGTTTCTTCTGTCCCCAATCGAGAATTGATGAGATCATCAATCCATTGACTTTCCGATCCCGTATAATCAGGATGATATTGTAAATAGATTTCATAGGCAGATAATCCGTCCGTGCCTTGAATCAAAGACATGTCAAAGAGATTGTTCCACAAAGTACTTCCAACCAATCGCCATTGCACATATCCATTGGCAACTTGGAATTCGACTTGTTGTCCATCCGCACCGGCAAGAATCGTCAAATCGACCAAAGTAATCCAATCCGTGTCGCCAACATAACGCCATTGAAAAAGGGTTCCCTCAACGCGAAGTTCGACTTCACGTCCATCTTCTCCAGGCAAACCTTGATCGCCACGAATCGAATCGAGCCATTCTTCATAGGTGCCGGTAATTTCACCAGACTCGACGCCAAGATTGTACAAGAATGATAAATTCATTGCCAATTCAGACGCCGTCGTTGTCGTGGTAATCTGGGTTGTCGAGGGCAGTGTAGTCGTGGTCGTAGGTGGTAACGTCGTTGTCGTCGTCGGCGGCAACGTCGTCGTCGTTTCGGATGTCAATGGAGGTGTTGTCGTGGTCGTTGCTGGCACACCAAAGAAATCACATCCTGCCAATAAAAACATAAAAAAAAGCATCAAAAACATACTGAACAATCGTTTCATAGTGAATCTCCCCCTATCATGATTGTATGTATTTTGACAAGCTCATCTAAATAAAATGATAAATTGATGGTAATCAAACAAAAATGATTTGTTGATTACGTTTGTATTATAAACCGAGTTCGAGAAAATGACAATATTAGTCCAATGAAAAACACAAAATCAAATTTTCACTTTTCATTTTCGATGTTATCGTGTATCCTATAAAAAAGCGTGGTGAGAGCAATGAATAAAGATATCGAAATCGTCAAACAATACTATGATGAATTTGCCGAAAAGGAATGGTTGCGTCTCTCGGGCGTGTCGTTTGAATTTGAGATTACGTTGCGGATGATGAAACGATATATCAAGCCTGGCGATTCGGTATTGGATTTGGGCGGTGGTCCAGGTCGTTATTCTATTGCGCTGGCGCAAATGGGTTGCGATGTCACGCTTGTGGATTTGTCCGATGGAAACATTGAAGTCGCACGACGTGAAGCGAAGAATGCGGGTGTGAAGATTCATTCGATGACGGGAAATGTACTGGAACTCGAGACGCTTCCATTAACAGAGTATGATCATGTGCTCTTAATGGGACCTCTCTATCATTTGCTGGAAGAGGAGGACCGAATTCAAGCTGTTCATGCATCGCTTCATTATTTGAAGCCGAAGGGATTCTTGTTTGTATCGTTTATCCAACTGTTTGCTGGGCTCATCTATTATATGCAATATGCTCCCGATGCCCTTCTTCAAGAACCGGATTTACAAGAATATCTGGAGGATTTGTATCAGGACAAACCCTATACCGGAAACGCATTTACGAAGGCTTGTTTCCTCCCGCAAAAAAAGATTGTTCCGTTTATGTCTCAATTCGGTCTACAACAAGTGACACTCTTTGGTCAAGAAAGCATCCTTGCTCCTCAAAAACCCGCCATGATGAAAATGAGTGAAGAGGCCATCTCGTTGTGGCTTGATGTGGCGGAAAGACTATGCGAACGAGAAGAATTTCTTTCTTACGCCGAACACGCCATCTTCATTGGACGAAAATAGAAACTTGAAAGATGAAAGCATCCTTACCGTAGCATGGGTAAGGATGCTTTTTGTTATTCTTCTGAAACGCCCCGTAGGGTATCAATGATGGGATAGGCTAGTGCCATCAAGGCCAACTCCTCCGTGGTCGGTGGAGCATAGGTATGATAGATGAAACTCTCTTTCAAATCCATCGATGAGGAAACCGATGAAAGCAAATAGCCCGTATAATATCCATTTAATTGTGCATAATACTTTTGGAATAGATTACATCCTTCAATCTCATCCTCCGTCAAGAGCCGATGCAATCGATATTCAATGTACTGTTGGCGGGTGATTTCAGTATGATTCTCGCTCGCGGCCTTTGCGATCAATTGATAAGCTTCTTTCCCTTGATTGAACAACACCACATCAGAAATTGTCAGTGTCACACCTTGTGACACGGCCAAATCATTGAAATCGGCCGTCGTCATCGAATAAACGTTTCCTGTGGAGTTGCTCGCCACGAAATTGCTCGATAGAGGCAAGACCAAACTGAGAGAATCGGAGAAAATTTGTTTCGTTTCGGCGTCCACCGCACTCTCTGGAAGCATGGCGGAGAAGATCGCAAAGTCCTCATCTGGATTTCCGGCGTTGTAGAGCATATCCACCACATTCGTTTTGGTATAAGTGAGGGATGTCATGCTATAGGAAAGTTGATCGATGAGTGTTGTGGTTTCGATTGTCGTGACTTCGGCAGCACATCCCCATGTAAAAACAAACATGATGGCGACCAACACGATGGAAAATATTCGTTTCATGAAATCCCTCCTTTCCTAATTTTAGTATAACGGGTGGTTATGACAATTCCGTGACAGATTCTGTGATATTTGTTAATTTCGCGACAACACAGCCACCATCGTTGAAGATGCGAATCGATAGCTTGTGAATCTCCGCGATTTGTCGAACCAAGTACAGTCCCAGGCCAGTGCCGCCATCGTTCGAAACAATTTGTTGGACTCTGTAATAGGGTTCAAAGATTCGTTCGAGTTCGTTTTCTGGGATTTGACCAGGATTGCGAACTTCAAAGATAAACGGCTGAAGTTGGAGTGTGACTTGGACCGTGTCTCCGTCGGTATACATAATTGCATTTTTGATGAGATTGGAAGCCAATAAAGAGAGGTGTTCTTTGTTGATGGGTAGAAGGCCCTCTTCAAAATCAAGTTTGAGTCGAACTCCTTTTTCTTTGGCGAGTTCCATCAAGGGATGAAGTGACTCTTTCAATTCTTGGGTCGAGGTTTGATCTCCCTCTTTGGCCAAGTCTTCAAGTCGTAAGGAATACGTCAAATCCTTGGTCATTCGTTCGACTTCATCGAGTTCGGATAGAACTTCACGCAAATACTTCTCTTTGTTTTTGTATCTTCCAACACCATCAATCATTCCTTCTACCATTCCTTTGATGACCGCAATCGGGGTCTTCAATTCGTGGTTGATGGCCATGATGAGTTGTTTCTTCTTTTCTTCTTGTCGCTTTTCAAACTCGATGTCTCCTGCCAATCGCTGATTGGCTTCGGTCAGTGTGGCGTAACTCTTTTTCAAATGGAACGTCATTTCGTTGAGACTCGTCACGAGTTCTCGGAACTCATCACGACGTCGTAAGGTTAACGTTTTGGAAAAATCAAGCGATGATACGCGTTTGGCATAGGCATTGATGCGACGAATCGGTAATGTAATCATCAACGAAACGAATAACGAAACAGCGGTGACAGTAAGTACAAGTCCAATCGAGGCGCGCCATCCAAGTTCAGTCAGCACCAAATCGACATTGTGTAAGGATTGAATGTTGGTACGGATGAGCAAATAATCATCGGGTGCCAACACAAGCAAATAAGAAATCACGTAGACATCGCCCTCTTGGGTGGTGTCGTAGATCATACTACCTTCTTCGGTGATGGTGATGCTATCATAGATGGAAATCACAAATTGCAAGATATCTTCATCGGTTAATAGTTCCGCGCCAAGTCGGCTTTCGACGACACCGCCTTGAATTCGAACAAATGTCGTTTCATTGGTCAGCGCGCCGATCGGCGTATCTTCCAAATCCATTCCATCGAGCAACATTTGACGGCTGTCTTGAACTGCGTTTTTGACGGCGTTGATGTTTTTGTCGAGATACATCGGCGTGAATGCAAGATAAGCAAAATACATTCCCGTTAAAAACAAAAAGGAGAATGTCACGATCATGAGCAAAAACGTTTTGACGAAAATGCTGATTTTCATGGCGACCTCCTTTCTAAAAATGATTCAATGATTTGTTATGCGACTTCGAACATATATCCGGTACGGTGTACGGTCTTAATATAGTGCGATGCGTTTCCGAGTTTCTTTCTCAGTCTGCGGATATGCGTATCCAGCGTCCGTTCGTCGCCAAAGTAGTCATATCCCCAGATCTTGTTGAGAAGAGTCTCGCGCGAGAGCACGCGCGATTCATTATGGATGAAGAGGTGGAACAATTCCCACTCTTTCTTGTTGAGGATGACTTCTTCGCCTTCGACGAATATCTTCATGCCGACTTCGTCATAGGAAAGAATCCCCTTTTGGATCATCCCAGAATTCGTTGTGCCAACTCTCGCGAGAATCGCATCGACTTTTTTCACGACAAGTTTAGGACTATATGGTTTTTTGACATAATCATCAATGCCAAGATCAAATCCGCGCAATTGGTTTTCTTCATCGCCAAGAGCCGAAAGGATCAAGATGGGCATATTCGAGGTTTTACGAATCTCCCTTGCAATCTCAAATCCATCTGTTCCTGGCAACATGACATCCAAAAGGACGATGTCAAATTCCTGTTCTCCCAGCATTTCCAAAGCGTCATCGCCATCAAAACATTGATCGATATGGGCCTCGGGATGTGCTTCCATGAGGTAGTCGTGCATCACATCATTCAACCGACGTTCGTCTTCCACAATCAAAATCCGCATGTTCACTTCTCCCCTTTCGTCTGTTCCTAGCATATCATAATTTTTGCCTTTTTTGAACAAGTTCTTCGTCGATTTTGATTTTGTCAGAGTTTTGTCACAACTTTGTCAGGGCGGTGTCACTTCCAGAAGGTATTCTGTCATTATCTCATTCAAAGAAAAAGGGAGAAAACAAATGAAAAAAATACTTGTTGCTTTTGGATTATTGGCCCTCATAGCCATGACGGGGTGTTCCGCCTACGATGTCAACTATATCGACGGACCGACCTATCAAAGTGTGAGTTCTAAGGAAGCCGCCTTATATGGTCTCACCCCGAGTTCGGTAACAGGGGAATCTTATGCGACTTATGTTGAAAATTTCTATTATTCTTCGGCCTCAATGCCAATCTCGACGTTTTCCACCGATGTGGATACCGCGAGCTACGCCAACATCCGTCGGATGATTAATCAAGAAATAAGCCCGCTTGCCTCGGCAGTTCGCATCGAAGAGATGGTCAATTACTTCAGTTATGATCTTCCTACACCGGAGGATGCCGAGCATCCCATTCGCGTCACCACCGTGTTATCGGATGCGCCATGGAATAGTGCGCATCAACTCTTGATGGTGGGACTCAAAACGCAAGAAATCGAATACAACACAACATCCCCCAACAATTATGTGTTCTTACTCGATGTGTCGGGTTCGATGGCCTCCGCGGACAAGTTACCTTTATTGAAAGATGCCATTCGGATGTTGACAGACGAACTCAGACCACTCGATACGATTTCATTGGTTGTGTATGCCGGAGCCGCTGGTGTGGTCCTCGATGGTGGCGATTTGACAGATAAGGACGCAATCTATGAGGCCATTGACAATCTATCCGCAGGCGGTTCTACCGCGGGCGGACAAGGCATTGAACTCGCCTATCAGATCGCCCAAAGCCACTTTGTTGAAGGTGGAAACAATCGGGTGATCCTAGGCACCGATGGCGACTTTAATGTTGGAATCTCAAACCTCGATGATTTGAAAGACTTCATCGCAGAGAAACGCGATACCGGAATCTATTTGTCTGTATTGGGATTTGGCACTGGCAATTTAAGAGATGATGTTCTTGAATCCTTAGCCGACAATGGCAACGGCAATTACTCTTACATCGATTGTGTTCAAGAAGCCCATAAGGTTTTGGTCGAAGAAATGACCGGGACCATGCTTACGGTGGCTGAAGATGTGAAACTGCAGTTGGAATTTAACCCCGCGTTGGTCAAAGGGTATCGATTGATTGGGTATGAGAATCGTCTTCTTAGCGTCGAAGACTTCGATGATGATGAAGTCGATGCCGGTGATATTGGCGCCGGAACCGAAGTCATCGCGTTTTATGAAATTGTTCCTGCCGACAGTCAAGAGACCGTGGATGACATCGACGCAACCCTCCCTAGCGATTTGCGCTATGATGGCACGAACTTCATGGACGAACTCATGACCGTCTCGATTCGATACAAATTACCGCAAGAAGACGAATCGCGTTTGTTTGTCCATACCGCGTACGCCACAGATTACACGTCCAATCCTGGTGAAACCTTCAACTTTGCCGCTTCCGTCGTGATGTTTGGTTTTCTCTTGATTGATTCGCAATATATGGGTTCCACCTCTTACGAACTATGTCTCCAGGTCGCCAATGCGAACAAGGGTCAAGACGAAGGTGGTTACCGCGCTGAATTTATTGCTTTAGTAGAAGTTGCTCGCATCCTCGCCTCCTAGCGATGTGATTTTCCCCCCAAAAAAGAAAGGCGCCGACACTTGTTTGTCGGCGCTTTTCGTTATTCGTCTTTATTTTCTGTTTCTTCGCTGGAATCTTCCACCACTTCTTCTGAAACAATTTCCGCTTCCAAAACTTGGGGTTCTTGGGGTTGAGCGGGTTCTACAGGGTCTTTGGCTTTGGCTGGATCCCACACAAAATCGGCGGGATCAACACTTCCTTGGAAACGTTCTTTGGCGCGTAGGGCAGTATGTTGTTCTTTGCCATTGGCGATGCAAAACGCCAAGCACTTGTCCATTTCCAAGGTATCGCCAATCGCTTCGTAGTAAAAGGAAAGTCGATATTGATAATTGAGTTTGCGAGCGAGATATCCATCATCTCTCGCAAAGTTCTTATCAATCGCTTCTTTGTATTGATCAATGGAAATATCCATGTTCTTAATCGCTTCTAAAATCTCCGCGTAATTCGCGATGAAATCGCGGTACTTGGCGGGGACCCGGTCTTCAAGAGCATGAAGTCTCTCGACATATTGCGCAAGCAATTCTTGATCTTTCAGTTCAAAGGCACAGTATCCTGAGAACGCGAAGATCAACCCGTGGAAAACGTTGTTGATTTTCGTGAGATCCACCATGTTAAAGGTTTTGATGGCTTCATCGTACTCGCCTTTATAATATAACGCGATGCCAAGATACATTTGGTAAGAGTTCTTCATTTGAATGGTGGGCGCGTTGTCGTAGGCATCTTTCGCCATTTTAATGGCGCCGTCAACATCGAGATCATAATCGAGAAGCATATTGAAACGTCCCGAAAAATATTGATGGCTTCCTTCGATGCGATACCTTACAAACATCAAAAGCAAAATCGCAATCAAAGCGACCATAAACCAAGAAAGACTTTCGGATAAGACTGTCAATTTTAATACAACCACCGCAACCCAAATCACGGCGCTGACGATGATCATCGTCAAATATTGCGTCTTTTTCATCTTAGATATCCTTTCCGAGCGTCAGGTCTTCTTCTTCATAAAGATAGACACCAAGCGCCTCTGCTACATCACAGAAAATATCGATAATACCATAGAATTCAAAATCTTGACCTTCCAACAGATTTTTAATCACATCGTCTACATACAGGACAAATCCTTCAGGAATCGGTTGATGATCGTGAAGCATCGTTTCGATCTCATCTGTCAATTGATTGATTTTCGCTGGGTCGACTTCGATGTCTTTTTCCGTCATTTCATAACGAATATCTTCTAAAAAGAAGAGCGTTGCCATGACACCGTCATACTCC
>JAQVKB010000019.1 GCA_028694875.1 Candidatus Izemoplasmatales bacterium | reverse complement strand
GAATCGCAAGCATCAAGGAGATCAAGAATGCATTTTGCGTCAGCGGCGTCGGCGGAATCAGACTCAAGAGCCTTTAACGCGGAACCCCGAATAACTGGAACGTCATCGCCAGGAAATTCATACTTTGAAAGAAGTTCACGAACTTCCATCTCAACGAGTTCGATAAGTTCCTCGTCATCCACCAAATCAACCTTGTTGAGGAACACCACAAGACAAGGAACGCCCACCTGACGCGCAAGCAGAATATGCTCACGGGTTTGCGGCATGGGACCATCCGTAGCCGCCACGACAATAATCGCACCATCCATCTGAGCCGCGCCGGTAATCATATTTTTGATGTAATCAGCGTGGCCAGGGCAATCGACATGGGCATAATGCCGCTTGGCCGTCTCGTATTCGACATGTGCCGTGGCAATCGTGATACCACGCTCTTTTTCTTCTGGCGCTTTATCAATTTCATCAAAAGCAACAAACGATCCACCGCCTTTCAGGCTGGCGATCTTGGTAATCGCAGCCGTCAATGTGGTCTTGCCGTGGTCAATGTGACCGATGGTTCCAATATTAACGTGCGGCTTCTTTCTTTCAAATTTTTGCTTGGCCATGGTAATCAGCCCTCCATTCTCATTTCTTGGTCAGTTCTTCGGCAATACTTGCGGGGACACGATCGTAATGATCGAACAGCATGGTATACGTGGCACGCCCTTGCGTTTTTGAGCGAAGGTCAGTTGCATAGCCAAACATACTACTCAAAGGTACATTTGCGCGGATGATCTGGAGTCCATGACGCATTTCAAGGCTTATAATCCGCCCCCTCCGTCCATTCAGATCGCCCATAACATCGCCCATGTAATCATCTGGGGTGAGAACTTCAACGAACATAATGGGTTCGAGCAAAACAGGTGCCGCTTTATGACATGCTTCCTTTACAGCCATGGAGCCAGCGATATAAAAAGCCTGCTCAGAAGAATCGACTTCATGATACGACCCATGAACTAATTCGACCTTGACATCCACCATGGGGAACCCAGCCATGATACCGTTTAGCAATGCATCCCGGATTCCTTTATCAATAGCAGGAATATATTCCTTTGGAATGACACCACCCACGATGGAATTTACAAACTCATACCCGGCTCCAGGCTCTCTCGGCTCAACCTTAATCACAACATGACCATATTGGCCACGACCGCCAGATTGCTTGGCATATTTTAAATCTTTTTCAGCGGCCTTGGAAATAGTCTCGCGGTAAGCAACCTGTGGCTGGCCGACATTGGCATCAACCTTAAACTCACGAGTTAGACGATCAACAATAATTTCCAAATGCAACTCGCCCATGCCGGCGATAAGCGTCTGTCCGGTCTCTTCATTTGTTTTTACACGGAATGAAGGATCTTCCTTTGTTAATTTTTGCAATGCCTGACTCAGCGAATCCCGATCAGTCTTCGTTTTGGGCTCAATGGCAACTTCGATCACAGGCTCTGGAAAATCCATGGACTCAAGCAGGACTGGACGCTTAGGATCACACAACGTCTCGCCAGTAGCTGTCAATTTTAAGCCAACGGCGGCAACAATGTCGCCTGCGTGCGCATCCTTGATCTCCTCACGCTTGTTCGCATGCATCTTCAAAAGACGACCAATACGTTCTTTTTTACCTGAGGCAGCATTCAAAACCGTTGAACCCGCTTCAAGCACACCTGAATAGATACGAAGGAAAGTCAAATGTCCGATAAATGGGTCAGCCATCAGCTTAAAAGCCAAAGCGCTCAAAGGCAGCTCATCTGAACAGTCACAGACAATTTCGGTGTTTGTGCCAGGATCTGTTCCCACCATAGGAGGTATGTCGACAGGGGACGGCAGATAGTCAACCACACTATCGAGAAGCGCTTGAATACCCTTATTTTTAAAAGCAGTCCCACAGATGACAGGACAAATTTTCAGGCCGATAGTTGCTTGGCGAATACCAGCCATGATTTCTTCAGGCTGAAGTTCCTCGCCACCCAAATATTTTTCAAGCAGGGTTTCATCTTCCTCGGCAATCGCCTCGACAAGATGCATCCGCCACTCATCCACCAAATCTATCATATCCTCGGGGATTTCACGAACGTCAATCTGTTCGCCTTTGGACGCCTCGTCGTAATACAAGGCAACCTTCCGGACCAAATCAATCTGGCCCTGAAAATTTTCTTCGGAACCTATCGGAAGATGCAACGGCACGGGTTTGGCTTTTAATCTTTCCTTGATCATCCCGACAACTCGAAAGAAGTCAGCGCCGGAACGATCCATTTTATTAACAAAAGCAATCCGCGGCACCCGATATCTGTCAGCCTGTCGCCACACAGTTTCTGATTGGGGCTCAACTCCGCCTACAGCGCAAAAAACGGCAACGGCACCGTCAAGAACGCGAAGCGAACGTTCTACCTCTACGGTAAAATCAACGTGGCCGGGAGTATCGATAATATTGATTCGACAATCTCGCCAAAAACATGTCGTAGCCGCTGAGGTTATAGTAATACCGCGCTCCTGCTCCTGCTCCATCCAATCCATGGTCGCCTGACCATCGTGAACTTCACCGAGCTTGTGTGAAACTCCGGTATAAAACAAAATACGTTCGGTAGTCGTCGTTTTGCCCGCATCGATGTGGGCCATGATACCGATATTACGCTGACTTTCTATGGGTACACGTTTTGACACAGGAAAACCTCTTTACCAGCGGTAATGGGCGAAAGCTTTATTTGCCTCGGCCATTCGGTGGGTGTCTTCACGCTTTTTGATGGCACCACCGCGATCGTTATACGCATCCAAAAATTCAGCTGCCAAGCGCAGCACCATGCCCTTTTCTCCACGAGAGCGAGCGTAATTCACAAGCCAGCGAATCGCCAACGCCTCTTGACGGGCGGGACGAACCTCCATGGGCACTTGGTATGTGGCACCACCAACTCGTCGTGACTTAACTTCCATCTGTGGTTTTACTTTTTCTATGACCTGCTCGAAAGCCTTTATCGGCTCGCTTTCAGTCCGCGTCCCAAGCTCTTCAATAGCTTCGTAAAAAATTTTTTCCGCGACACTTTTCTTGCCATCAACCATCATCTGATTGACAAATTTAGTGGCAACACGACTTCCATATTTAGGATCTGGAAGCACTTCTCTTTTTGGCGTGGGTCCCTTGCGAGGCATATATCAGTCTCCTTCTATACTATTTCGGGCGCTTAGCACCATATTTGGAACGACTCTTCCGGCGATCCTGTACGCCAGCCGCATCCAAGGTGCCCCTGATGATTTTGTAGCGGACACCAGGCAAGTCCTTAACACGGCCACCAAGAATCATGACTACAGAATGCTCCTGCAAGTTATGCCCTTCGCCAGGAATATACGACGTTACTTCAATTCCATTTGTCAGCCGCACTCTAGCGACTTTTCGAAGAGCAGAGTTCGGCTTCTTGGGTGTTGTCGTATAAACACGAACACAAACCCCCCTTCGCTGCGGACAACCCTGCAGAGCCGCCCTTTTGGTGCCTTTCACCTGGAGGACTCGTGCTTTGCGAACCAACTGATTAATAGTGGGCATTTCAAACTCCATAAATAAACATTTTGAGAAGGGGGTTCATAATTGAACTCCCTCCACCTGTCAACCGACTCAACCGATGGAGAAAGACTCACTGTTCAACAAGGAACGGATCTTTCTCGAGATCTTCTAAGAACTTATCAGGACTTTCTGGCTGATCGGGCACGACTATCTCAGTTTCAATATATGATCTAAATCCAGTACCGGCGTTAACCAAGCGGTCAACAATGACATTCTCCTTAAGTCCGTACAAATAATCTTTTTTCCCGATCAGAGACGACTCGGTCAATACCTTGGTAGTCTCCTGGAAAGACGCGGCGGAAATGAAGGATTCCGTCGACAGCGAAGCCTGGGTGATGCCGAGGACCAAGGGTTCCGCAATGGCCGGCTGCAATTCAGTTGCGACGCACTGTGCATTTACTTTGATGAATTTGTTTTTATCTACTTGCTCACCCAGCAAAAAGCCAGAGTCCCCAGGATCGACGACAGAAAGCTTCTTCAACATCTGACGAACAATGATTTCAATATGTTTATCATTAATATAAACACCTTGAAAACGGTACACATCCTGGACACCTTCCACGAGGTAAAAAGCTAGATATTTTTCACCTTTGATTTTTAACAAATCGTGAAGATCAGGCGTCCCTTCCGTCATCAACTCACCACTTTCGACAAAATCACCTTCGCCAACCGTGATATGCTTCCCCTTGGGTATCAGATAAACCCTCGCTTCACCAACTTCGGGCTCAACAATAACCTTGCGCTTCCCTTTGGAGTCCGGTCCAAAGCTTACTATCCCGTCTATTTCAGACAGAATTGCTTGGTCTTTGGGTTTGCGCACTTCGAACAGCTCGGCAACTCGTGGCAAGCCACCAACAATATCTTTTGTTTTGGACGTTTCTCGTGGTTTTCGCGCGATGATATCGCCTGGGCAAACTTCATCGCCATCATTCACCATGATAATGGCTCCAACAGGCAGTGCATATGAAGCAGCTGTGCCCGTATCAGGCTTTGTCTTGCAGACACCATGTTCATCACAAATAGACACGCTCGGTCGAAAATTCGACGATCTAAATTCAGTGATTGTCAAAGTAGACTTACCCGTGGCTTCGTCAGTTTTTTCTTGTACGGTTCGCCCCTCTACAATATCAGTAAACTGAACAATACCAGCGACATCAGTCACAAAGGGCTCATTAAAAGGATCCCATTCGGCCAAGCGGTCTCCTTTTTTTACAGTGGCGCCATCGTCGAAATACAGTTTCGCGCCAGATGGCAAGGGATACTTCTCTCTTTCCACCCCCTGGTCATCAATAATTTTGAGCTGTCCACTCTTCCCCAAGACCATTCGTTCGCCACGCAAATTAGTAACTGTTCGAACCCGAGAAAGAACTATTCGTCCCTTGTTAAGAGCTTCATACCGACTTTGCTCAATTTCCTTTGATGCCGTACCACCAATATGAAAGGTACGCATCGTCAACTGCGTGCCAGGCTCACCAATTGATTGGGCCGCAATAATCCCAACAGCCTCGCCGACATTGACTAGATGTCCGCGAGCGAGATCACGGCCATAACACAAAGCACACACACCATGCTTGGATTTGCAGGTCAGTGCTGATCGAATAGTAATCGATGCAACTCCTCGACGTTCAATTTCTTCAACCAACTCTTCTGAAATTATTGTATTGGCAGTAATGAATATCTCGCCTGTTTCCGGATCAGCGACATCATACATGGCTACTCGTCCCAGGACACGCTCACTCAAACGAACCGTTATTTCACCACTTTTTGTCACATGAGTTAATTCAATACCATCGACCGTGTTACAATCATACTCACTAACAATTACGTCTTGGACAACATCAACCAATCTACGCGTCAAATATCCAGAATTTGCCGTCTTGAGGGCAGTATCCGCTAAACCCTTCCGGGCGCCGTGAGTCGATGTAAAATATTGTAAAATAGTCAACCCTTCCCGGAAGGATGACGTGATCGGAGTTTCGATAATTTCACCGGAAGGCTTGGCCATCAATCCGCGCATGCCAGCGAGCTGGCGCATTTGGTCTTGATTGCCTCGAGCGCCTGAATTCGCCATCATAAATACTGAATTAAAGCTATTGCACCGCTCTTCCTTTGCAGAAGAAACGTGCCAGCGCAATGGATGAGTCGCCTCGTTTTCATCTGTCCGGTGAGGATTAGGAACGGTGTCATACTTAAGCTCTCGCATCATGGCATCGGCGACATCGTTTGTTGCTTTAGTCCATACGTCGACAACTTTGTTGTATTTTTCCGTACGGGTAATAATACCCTCTCGATACTGCTGTTCTATATCTGTTACTTCAGCATGAGATCTATCAAGAATTTGCACTTTAGCAGGAGGAATTGTCAGGTCTTTCACTCCAACAGTAAAACCTGCACGGGTAGAATGCTCAAAACCCAGATCTTTAAGTCTGTCACACAGGATGACTGTAGCCTTAGTCCCCGCAAGTCTATAAGCTTCTCCGACTAACCGTCCAATGACCTTTTTGCTCATTTCCCGATTATACACCTCAAAAGGCACTTCGCGCGGCACAATTTCGCGAACAATAATACGTCCTGGAGTAGTAGTCACTAATTCATCGTCAATTCGAACCCTAATACGAGCATGCAACTCAACATGCCCTGCATCAAAAGCGCAAACAACCTCGTCCGGATCTGAAAAAATCATCCCTTCACCTTTTTCAAAAGGACGATCGACGGTCAAAAAATACAATCCGAGAACAATATCCTGAGAAGGCACAATGATTGGAGATCCATTGGCTGGTGACAAAATATTATTCGTAGACATCATAAGAACCCGGCACTCAATCTGGGCTTCTACGGACAATGGAACGTGTACAGCCATTTGGTCACCGTCAAAATCCGCATTGAACGCGGTGCAAACCAAAGGATGCAATCGGATGGCTTTCCCCTCGACGAGAATGGGCTCGAACGCTTGAATCCCCAAACGATGCAATGTCGGCGCGCGGTTCAGCAAAATCGGGTATTCCCGAACAACTTCCTCAAGAATATCCCAAACCGCGACCTCCTCTCTCTCGACCATTTTTTTGGCGCTCTTGATCGTGCTCGCGTATCCTCGTTCTTCAAGTTTGGAGTAGATGAACGGCTTAAAGAGCTCGAGAGCCATTTTTTTGGGGAGTCCACACTGATGCAGCTTGAGATAAGGGCCAACAACAATGACGGAGCGGCCAGAATAATCAACACGTTTCCCAAGGAGATTCTGTCGAAATCGACCTTGCTTGCCTTTGATCATATCGGACAAGGACTTAAGCGGCCGACCATTTGTTCCTGTTATGGCTCTTCCGCGACGGCCATTGTCGAATAAAGCATCAACGGATTCTTGGAGCATCCGCTTTTCGTTTCGAATGATGATATCAGGTGCGCCAAGCTCCAACAGTCTCTTTAAACGATTATTTCTATTAATAACACGGCGATACAAATCATTTAAATCCGAAGTAGCGAAACGCCCTCCGTCCAAGGGAACAAGCGGTCGTAATTCCGGCGGAATAATTGGAATAACATCCATGATCATCCATTCCGGTTTATTTCCCGATTCTAGAAAAGCCTCGACAATCTTAAGACGCTTGGCCAATTTCTTTTTTTTCGTCTGAGATCTAGTTGATTGGGATTCTTCCCGCAACTCCACTCGTAACGAAGGCAAATCCAACTCTTGCAGAAGAATTTTTATTGATTCAGCCCCCATCCCGACAGTAATTGCATCTTCACTGTAGTGATCAAGAATCTGAAAATATTGCTCTTCGGAGATAACTTGTTTTTTTTGTAAAGTTGTGTCGCCAGGATCAAGAATAATAAAAGAGTCAAAATACAGCACTTTTTCCAAATCTGCCATTGTCATATCTAAAAGAGTGCCAATTTTCGATGGAAGTGATTTCAAAAACCATATATGTGCAACCGGTGCAGCTAACTCAATATGCCCCATTCGTTCGCGGCGAACTTTAGAGGCTATTACTTCAACACCACATTTTTCGCATACAATGCCGCGGTGTTTCATCCGCTTGTATTTACCACAATTGCACTCATAATCTTTAACCGGGCCAAAAATCTTGGCACAAAAAAGACCATCGCGTTCCGGCTTGAATGTTCTATAGTTAATGGTCTCTGGCTTTTTAACTTCGCCATAAGACCATTCACGAATTTTCTCAGGCGAAGCGATACTAATGCCGATCGCCTTTAAATTTTGGCTATTGAACGAACTGGACGCACTGCCTCGTTGCGTAAAAAGGTCATCAAGACTCATCGTGTTTTCCTCTCAGAATAATCATCGAATGACATTAAAGCTCGGATCACTTTTTCCGCAAACGTCTTCTCTCTTCCTCGACCAATGTCACTTCAAGGCCCAACGCCATCATTTCCTTGACTAAAACATTGAAGGATTCTGGCATCCCACTTTCAAGAAAATTCGAACCCTTCACGATTTTCTCGTACATTTTAACGCGCCCGTTTACATCATCAGACTTTACGGTCAAAAATTCTTGCAACAAATAGGCTGCACCATACGCTTCAAGCGCCCATACTTCCATTTCCCCAAGCCTTTGGCCTCCGAACTGCGCTTTACCACCCAAAGGCTGTTGCGTCACTAATGAATAAGGACCGGTGGATCGAGCATGAATCTTCTCGTCCACAAGATGATGCAACTTAAGATAATACATATAACCAACGGTGACGCGGTTATGGAAAGGCTCTCCAGTTCGGCCATCGTAAAGCTGCGCCTTGCCATCTTCGGGAAGGCCAGCTTTCTTGAGAAGCGACCATATCTCATGTTCTTCAGCGCCATCAAAAACAGGCGTCTTCATGACAATACCGTTACTCAAGGACTTCGCGATTTCAATGACTTCATCGTCAGTCATGGAATCAATCAAGGCCGTAATGTCATCCGATTCAAAAACGGCTTTCATCTCCTGGCGGACCAAAGCCACGCCCTGCTCGACCATGGCACAAATTTTTTGGCCCAAGCCCTTAGCCGCCCAGCCCAAGTGCGTCTCCATGATCTGCCCGATATTCATACGAGATGGCACACCAAGCGGATTAAGGACTACGTCCATAGAAGTTCCATCAGCAAAAAACGGCATGTCTTCTTCTGGCAAAATATTTGACACAACACCCTTGTTGCCGTGTCTTCCTGCCATCTTGTCCCCAACATTCAATTTTCTCTTAACTGCCACATAAACTTTGGCCATTTTGATAACGCCTGGAGGCAAGTCATCGCCTTCAGTTACCTTGCCTCGCTTGTTTTCATAGACCTCTTTAATGAAGGTAAGCTGAAGGTCATATGTTTCAACCAAGAACTTCACGGCTTCATTGACTTCCTTTGCGACAAAAATTCCCACCAATTTCTTAAGAGGAATATCAGTATAAACCTCTTCGCGCAGAGGCTGATTTGCTTCTAGCAAGACTTCGCCCTTACGTTTACCCATGATGGTCTTCGCGACGCTTTTACCTTTGCATTCTTCCCATATCTTTCGTCGGGTTGCCTCGGTCAAAGCAGCGACATGTTGCTTTTCTCGCAAGTCAATTCTATCAAGCTCGTAATTCTCAATTTGTCGAGTACGCTCATCTTTGTCGCCAGATCGACGATTAAAGACCTTAACATCGATAACCGTGCCTTCAATTCCTGGTGGAACTTTCAAGGACGTGTTTTTCACATCCCTGGCTTTATCGCCAAATATCGCACGAAGCAGGCGTTCTTCTGGGGTAAGTTGAGTTTCGCCCTTGGGCGTGATTTTACCAACCAAAATATCATCGGGCTTTACCCGAGCCCCAATCCGAATGATTCCACTGTCGTCTAGATTCCTGAGCATATCTTCGCCGACATTCGGTATGTCCCGGGTCACTTCCTCGGGACCAAGCTTTGTGTCGCGAGCAAAGACATCGAACTCTTCAATGTGGATTGATGTATAAACGTCTTCCTTGACCATGCGTTCAGAAATCAAAATCGAATCCTCGTAGTTATATCCACACCACGGCATGAATGCCACGAGAAGATTCTTACCCAAAGCCAATTCACCATCACGGATAGCAGGGCCATCGGCAAGCACATCGCCCTTTTTAATTAAATCTCCGACCTGAACTCGTGGTTTCTGTCCAAAACAACTATTCTGATTAGACTTATGATATTTCTGCAATTCATAAAATCGCACCCCACCAGACTGTTGATACAGATCGCCAGCGTAAGAAACGATTACCCGATCGGCATCAACATACATAATTTCGCCATCACCTTCCGCAAGGAGACAGCTCCCGGAATCGCGAGCAACAATTCTTTCAATGCCCGTCCCAACCAAAGGCTCCTCTGTGGTCAAAAGAGGGACAGATTGGCGTTGCATATTTGATCCCATAAGTGCCCGATTCGCATCATCATGTTCCAAAAAAGGAATCAAAGCGGACGAAATCGATACAATTTGTCCCGGTGAAATATCCATCAACGAGACTTCCTCACGGGGCACAATAGCAAATTCACCCTCGACCCGAGCTTCGACCTGTTGGTTTATGAACTGACGATTGATGGGATCGAAAATTGCGTTAGCTTGAGCAATAATATGCCCTGACTCCGTCGATGCCTCCATATAACGAATTTCATCAGTTACATACCCATCTTTAACTACACGGTATGGAGTTTCTATAAACCCAAAATCATTTACCACGCCATGTGTCGTCAAAGAGACGATCAAACCGATATTGGGGCCTTCTGGTGTTTCAATCGGACAAATACGTCCATAATGGCTCAGATGAACATCCCGAACTTCAAATCCTGCCCGTTCACGGGT
>JAQVKB010000018.1 GCA_028694875.1 Candidatus Izemoplasmatales bacterium | reverse complement strand
CCAATTACTTTGTGACCGAAAACGTCATCTCTGATGATTTGGAGGCGGTGAACGCTGCGTTGAATGCAATTACCATTCCATCGGAGATTGTTGAAAACACGACATTGGATCTTCCAAGCGAACTATATGGTGTTTCCATCGCATATACTTCCACAGAGGACACGATCATCAATTCTGTAACCGGATATGTCGATCTTTCCAATTTATCTGGCCAAACGGTCGTCACAATCACTGCGACTGCGACGCGGGGAGATGTCACCCTATCAAAAGACTTTGTGGTCACCGTGGGCGTGCCAATCGTCGTAACCACAGTTACAACGATAGCCGAGATTCTCGCGTTGGGAGTGGATGTTCCTGTCACGATTGTTGATGTCACTGTGGTAGGAATTTTCACCAACGGAAGTTTCTTCATCACGGATGGTAACGATTTCTTTTTCGTGTATAATTCTACATTAGATCTATCGGTTGGTAATGTCATCAACTTAACTGGATCCTTATTATATTACTATGCAACTCCAGAGTTTTCATATTCCGGATCTGCATACCCTCTTTCCTACGAAATTGTGGAGGGAACGCCTGATACCTACCCCGTTGTAGAAATGTCCATTTCAGAAATTGCGGTGATTCCTACCGCAACCATGGAAAACCCTTCTCCTTATACCATGTATCAAGTGACAGGAAAGGTTTATGTGGATTCGACTTTAGGCAATTATTCCACATATCTTGTACCAGCCGATTTTGATACTTCAGAAGGATTATGGAATGATCCGACGACACGACAAGACTGGAAGACCCCAGCTTTGATGATTTATTATCAATCCAATATGACTGGGTTTGCGGATCTCAATGGCCAAGTAGTGACTGTTGAAATTTTGAGTTATATGTGGCGGATCGATAAACTGATTTGGTCTGTATGCTATTTCCAAGATACGAATCAAATCGTGATTGTCAATCCGTTATCTTAATCCAAAAAAAGAGCATCCGAGCCTAACTGGCATCGGATGCTTTTTCTTATTTGTCCTTGGAACGCGATTTCATATGCGGGAAGAGCAACACATCGCGAATTGATGACGAATTGGTAATCAACATGACCAAACGGTCAATGCCGATGCCAATGCCTCCCGTTGGCGGCATACCATATTCCAAGCTCTCCACAAAATCGATGTCCATTTCTGTGGCTTCGACATTGCCGAGGGCTTTTTCTTTGAGTTGGTTTTCAAAGCGTTCTTTTTGATCGATGGGATCGTTGAGCTCGGTATACGCATTGGCATATTCTCTGCCGTCGATGAAGAGTTCGAAACGTTGGGTATATCGTTCGTCATCAGGTTCTTTCTTGGTGAGTGGGCTGACTTCGATGGGATAACCATGGACGAAGGTCGGTTGAATCAAGCTTTCTTCGCAATAAGCTTCGAAGAAGAGGTTGAGAATGTGTCCAACACCATAGAGATGTTTTTCAACCGTGAGATGATGTTCGAGCGCGAGTTTTTTCGCATCTTCAAATTCTGTGATTTGACGGAAGTCGATGCCGGTTTTTTCTTTGACGAGATCCGTCATCGAAACCCGACGCCATCCTTTGCCAAGGTTGATTTCCTTATCTCCATATGTGACGGTAGTTGTGCCAATGGTCTTGAGCGCAATCGAGGAAATCAAATCTTCGGCGAGATCCATCATGCCTGCTAGGTCGGAATAAGCAAGATAAAGTTCAATCGTCGTGAATTCGGGATTGTGTTTGACATCCATGCCTTCATTGCGGAACAAGCGACCAATTTCATATACGCAATCAAATCCGCCCACGATCAAACGCTTCAAATAGAGTTCTGGTGCAATTCGCAAGTAGAAGGGCATATCGAGGGTGTTGTGATGGGTAATGAAGGGTCGCGCATTCGCGCCACCCAAAATCGGATGGAGAATCGGCGTTTCCACTTCCAAGTATCCTAAGTTGTTCAAGTAATTACGCATCTCTGCGATGATTTTCGAGCGTAAAATCAATGTCGTTTTGGATTCTTCATTGGTGATTAAATCGACATAACGGCGACGATATCTTTCTTCGATATCGGTGAGTCCGTGCCACTTTTCTGGAAGCGGACGAAGTGCTTTGACCAAATGGGTATAGACTTCAACTTTGACAGAAAGTTCGCCCATGTTGGTAATCATCGCAGTACCTTCGACGCCCACGATGTCGCCCAAATCCCCACGATCAAAGATTTTGTAAGCTTCTTCGCCCACCACGTCGAGTCGAACATAGATTTGAATTTGTCCGAACTGATCTTGAATGTGCGCAAATCCCGCTTTTCCTTTGACGCGTTTCGTCATGATTCTTCCGGCAATGCGAACCTTTTTGGGATTTGGATTGTCGTGAAGTTCTTCTTTGGTGAACGCGGAAAATTCGGACTTAAAGGTCTCGGTGTTGTGCGTTCTGTCGAAGCGTTGTCCGTAGGGATCAATGCCCAACTGTCTAAGTTCTTCCGCCTTCTCGCGACGGACGATTTCTTGTTCGGTTAATTTTTGTTCCATGATTACTCCTCTGTGGTAATCGCCAATCGGATGGCGGCTAAGTTTTGTTCCATGATGCTGATATAATCTTCTCCCTCACTGCGCAATTCATCCGACAGCGCCTGGAGAATATTGTATTCGACTTTGACAGGGTTATATCCAAGATTTGCGAGTTCTGCAAACACGGCATCTGTCAATGGTGACGTCGTGTATTTCTCATAAAAGAGGGATGTTATATTATGAAGAATCGCTTCTTGGACAATTTCTTCTTTTTCAGTGGTGGTGAATTGCTCGGTTTCCTCATGGTATCCGGGAGAGACAGAAATGTATTCTAAACCATAGTCATTTCGAAGATATCCATAGAGGTTCGTTGACGTCATCATGTCTTTGGTTTGATGTGCGATGGTTTCCGCAAAATCATCGGACAAAGCCGTGAGGCGTGTTACCAAGTCGGCATAGTTGGCATCGAGGGTATCGACATATTCCGGATAAGCCAACACGAGTTTATCGTGAATCAAATCCGCAACCTTGAGGAGTTGAAGCGGTGAAATCCAGAAGTGTGGATCGAGTCCCAACGTATCCGGATTCTCCGCAAGCACGGTGGATGTTTCATCATGAGCATGATCGTCGATGATTCCAGGAATGTAGGTGATGTAATCGGATTGCTCTTCAATCTTGACCAATTCAACGTTTTTGGATGTAAAGATGCTTTCAATTTGCAAATCGATGTATTGGTCGTAGTTCGCGCCGACATAGAAGAGGTAACTGGCTTCGGTCATCGCGATGATTTCCTTCGGTGACCAGTCCACACTATCTTGATGGCTTGTCACACCAGGGACAATCCCTACGATGAAAGGCGTGCTGACAAACATTTGTTCGGTCACGTATTGAAGCGGGTATACCGTAACATAGACATCATATTGAATCGTCTCCGTCAAGCATCCCGTGGAAAAGAGCGTAAGAAGGAGTATGGCCAAGGCCATCATTCGTTTTTTCATGATCGTACCTCCAAAGGTATCGGTATTATTATACCGAAAAGAACGCGAATTATCAATTGCCTTCTTCGAGGATGACCTCGTTAAGCACATCAAACATGCCCGCGGCCGCTTCTTTGGAAGCTTGTTGGAGAAGGGAAGTGACTTTGATTGTGAATTCTCGATTGCCGTAGCGTACGGTAATGATGTCCCCTATCTTGATTTCGGTGGATGGTTTCGCAACGCGACCGTTGACAACGGCGCGATCATGTAAGGCGATTTCTTTGGCGACCGTGCGACGTTTGAAGACGCGTGCCACTTTCAAATATTTATCAAGTCTCATCGAGAGGACCTCCATTATTTTATTTGGATTTGGTTCGAGTTCATGGGCTTATACAGAAGACAAAGCACACGTTTTGGCGTGTGCTTTCTTGTTGAAAATGCAATTAATGTTGGACTTCGCCATCCACTTTGGGCATGTCCGCGATTTTGATTTCATCGGCGGCGTGGGGTTGATCATGGCGTTTTAGTCCGCCTGTTTCGACGATTTCATCGATATCTTCTTTGGTCAAGGTTTCGACCGCCAACAAGTACTTCGCAATCGTCTTTAACAAATCATTGTTCGCATTGATGGTCTTTTTCGCGAGTTCATAGGACTCGTGGATCATCGCACGAACTTCTTTGTCGATTTCCGTCGCAATCGCTTCGGAGAAGTTCTTGTCTTTGCCGTAGTCTCTTCCAAGGAAGACCGTACCGGTGTTTTCTTCATAGGTCACAGGACCCAAATTGTCGCTCATACCATATTCGGTAATCATCCGTCTCGCAATCGACGTTGCACGACGTAAGTCTTCATGCGCGCCCGTCGAGATTTCGTTGAACGTGACTTCTTCGGCAACACGTCCGCCCAACAAACCGGTGATTTGTTCGAGAAGATCGTTTTTCGTCATCAGGAAGGCTTGTTCCTGCTCGGGAAGCATGAGGTTGTAACCACCGGCTTCGCCGCGTGGGATAATCGTGACTTTGTGAACGATGCTGGCGTTCTTCAGTTTGATCCCGATGACCGCATGGCCCGCTTCATGATACGCGATGAACTCGCGTTCTTTCTTCGTGAAGACACGAGACTTTTTCGCCGGTCCCATCATGACGCGATCCACCGCTTCATCGATGTGCTCAAGTTCGATTTGTTTCTTGTCTTCCCGTGCGGCGAGCAGCGCGGCTTCATTCATCAAGTTCTCAAGATCCGCACCGGTAAAACCTGGCGTACGTCTGGCAATTTCTTCAAAAGTGATTTTCGGGTTGATTTTCTTTTTGCGGGAATGAACTTTGAGGATTTCGGCACGGCCTTTGATATCCGGGGTGCCGACAAAGATTTGACGGTCAAAACGACCTGGACGCATCAACGCGGGGTCGAGAATATCGACACGGTTGGTTGCGGCGAGGACGATGACACCCGAGTTGTGTCCGAATCCGTCCATTTCCACCAACAATTGATTGAGGGTTTGTTCGCGTTCATCATGACCGCCACCAAGACCGGTACCACGTTGGCGACCGACGGCGTCGATTTCATCGATGAAGAGAATGCAAGGTGCATTTTGTTTCGCGGTTTTAAACATATCGCGAACACGACTCGCACCGACACCCACGAACATTTCAAGGAAGTCGGAACCACTCACGAAATAGAATGGCACATTCGCTTCGCCGGCAACGGCTCTTGCGATCAATGTTTTACCTGTTCCTGGAGGACCGACAAGAAGAACACCCTTCGGGATTCTCGCGCCGAGTTCAATGTATTTTTTCGGGTTTTTCAAGAAGTCGATAATTTCTTGGAGTTCTTGTTTTTCTTCATCCGCACCAGCGACATCATTGAATGTCGTGTGTTGACCTTTGGAAAGACGCGCACGCGATTTTCCAAAATCAAACGCTTGACGATTGGCATTGGCGCCGTTTCTGGTGATATAGATGATACCACCAATGAAGACCGCAATGATGACAACCGTGAAGATCATCGACCAAATACCTGAGTTGGAAGCTTCGTCATAGTTGTAAGTAATGTCATTGGCGGTAGTGCCATCCGAATTGAGAGCCAAAATGAGGGCGTACATCGTATCGAATTCGGTGTCATTGGCAAGGGTGGCGATGTATTTGTCTCCAGTGCTTAAGTCGCCTTTGATATCATAGGCGCGATAATTCGCATCGTTCGACGGGGTGACATAGATGCTCGTAATAAGTCCGTCTTCGATGGCGGCGATAAATTGATCATTTCTCAGTTCTCTCGGTGCATTTTGTCCTTGATAGAAGGAGAGGATAAAGACAATCAACGCGCCGAGGAGGACAATCATCAGTAAATGCGACCACCGATTGTTGATGGGCGATTTGATGGGTTGTTTTGTTTCTGCCATGGTGGCCTCCTTTTATTTCTTGTACACGGATTCTTTGAGAACGCCGACGTACGGTAAATTGCGATAGTATTCTTCGTAGTCGAGTCCAAATCCGACGACGAATTCTTTGGGAATCGTGACACCGATGTATTTCGGTGTGAACGGAGTGACGCGACCTTCGGGTTTGTCGAGTAACGTGACAACTTCGACCGATAACGCACCACGATGCAATAACAAACTACGAATCACTTCCATGGTTCTTGCGGTATCCACGATGTCTTCCGCAATCCACACATGTCTTCCTTTGACAGGAGTGTCGAGATCACGAGTGATTTTGACATCTCCCGTGGAGGCGACTCCGCCATGATAGCTTTGGACCGCCATCAATTCGATTTCGCAGTACAGATCAATGTGCTTCATGAGTTCGGCCATGAACGGCATGCAGCCCTTCAAAAGACCGATGATGATCGGATTTTTGCCTTCGTAATCACGCGTAATTTCTTTGCCAAGGCGTGTCGCGATGTCATGAATTTGTTGTTCGGAAACGAGAATCTTTTCGATATCTTTTTCGAGCATCTCGGGTATTATCCTTTCGTGGTATTGATGAAGAGACGTAGATTGTCTTCATCCCTTTTGTCCCGGGTATAGATTCCAGGAACATGGATGATTTCACCGGTTCCATCACATACAATCGGAAGCTCATCTCGTTGTTGCATCGGCATTTTTCGATCGATCAGAACATCTTTGAGTTTACGATGTCCGAACGCATACGACAAGGTGTCTTTGTCCAAACGAGAGCGGATGATGATTGGAAACTGGAAATCTATGTTATTATACCACAATTCAACTTGGTTTCCACCATTATTGCGCCCGAATTCGGAAATAATGACTTTGTCATTGTTGGGAAGGGTTACTGTACCAAAAGACGAAAGTTCAAACGAAAAAGGTTTTTTGGAATAGGTTTCTTTTCGCACTCTCAACCATTGATATTCACGGTAAAAAACAAGTGTTTTCGCTATTTTGAGTTCGAGATTGGGATGACTGGAGACGCAAAGATTCATGACGGCGTACATATGCTCATCCGTCATTTCCACCAAGTTCCCTGCCACACGGTCAGAGAGAATCATCAATACTTGTTTTCGAACCACGACTTCGAGTGATAAGAAATTGGGAATTGGAATCATCCAATCTTCGCCTTCGGGATTGGCGTAGGTATTGAGGAAAATCTCCGCATTGGTTTGAACCAGTCGCGCGGCGGATGCGATATCTTCGACAAACGAATTGATTTTATCGAGGATCTTTGGGTTTTCTGATTTTAAGAATGGAATGACATGATGTCGGAAACGATTGCGCGTGTAATCGTCACGGTCATTGCTTTCATCCTTGGCAAAGGGAATATGATGCTCCATGGCATAATTTTCGATATCTTCCTTGGCGCAACTCAAGAGTGGTCGAATCAGTGTTAAATCGCCATATTTCGACATTTCTTGGATGCCTGAATATCCTTTTAAGGACGAACCTCTTGTGAGTCGCATCATGACGGTTTCGATTTGGTCGTCGGCGTGGTGTGCTAAGGCGATTTTCGAAGCACCCAATTTTTGTGCGTATTCGGCGAAGACGCGATATCTGGCTTCTCTGGCATCGGCTTGAAAATTCTCTTCGGAGCCCGGGGCATAATCAAAGATTTTTGCACTCACAAAATGCTCGATACAATATTCAAGGACAAGTCGTTCATCTTGTTTGGAAGTGGGACGTCGATGGTAGTTCATGTGGACGACCGAAAGTCGTAGATTTTTCTTCTTTTTGATGTCGAGAAGATAGGATAACAACACCATTGAGTCGACGCCGCCACTCACGGCGACGATCAACGAATCGTTTTGTTGAATCAAGTTTTCGTTGAAGCGCAATTCCATGATGTCACCCCCTTCTATAGACTTCCCTTTCATTGTATCATTTTTGAGTTCATTTGTAGCGATTTCTTCATCGAAGATAGCGGAGTGCATTCTCCAAATGATATCAATTTTTTGTGATGGATTCGTGTGAATATCAAGAACATGATTGCCGAAACTGAAATCTCTTGTCTATGATATAATATTGTTTGAGGTGAAATGGATGAACAAACTCATTTTAGCGAGCAATTCTCCGCGTCGACGGGAGTTGTTTCAATATTTGGAAATACCCTATGAAGTCGATGCCGCGGATGTCGACGAGGTGGTCGATGAGTTTCTTCCACACGAAGAAGCGGTTATGGAACTCGCCTATCAAAAAGCTTCCGCGGTCTTTCAACGACACAAAGAAGAAATGGTATTAGGTTTTGACACACTCGTGATGCTTGACGACAAACTCTTGGGGAAACCAAAGTCCGAAGAAGAAGCCAAAGAGATGCTTCGTGCGCTTTCTGGGAAGACCCATATTGTCTATACGGGTTGTGCGTTGATTTCCAAAAAATACTCGAAGTCTTTTTATGAAGCGACACGCGTGACATTTTGTCATTTGACCGACAAGGAAATCGATCAATATGTGGCATCTCAAGAACCGATGGACAAAGCAGGAGCTTATGCGATTCAAGGAAAGGGATCCAAATTTGTTTGTCGCGTGAACGGGGATTATTTTACGGTCATGGGATTACCGATTTCTCGAATTTGGCGTGAGCTCAAAGAAATGGGCTGGATTGGAGAGACACAATGACGTTTTATGGTTGGTTGGTGATTGCACTATTTTTAGGTAGTGCGTTGTTTACCACAGGACTTTCGATCTTGAATTATCGCGCGAGAAATCAAGCGATTCCCGAATCGGTGGCCGATATTTACCCGGAAGCGAAATACAAGAAATGGTTAGGCTATTTCATGGATAATTTCCGCTTTGGCATGGTACGACACGGCGTCAACACATTGCTCATTGTCGTGATGCTTCTCCTTGGTGTCTTTGGTGGAATTTTGACGATGGTGGGTTCTTGGACCTCTGACGCGACACTTCGTATTTTATTGTTCGTGGGGGTCTATGCTTTCTTATCGACACTATTGGAAACGGTGTTCGGATATTATCACACCTTCCATATTGAACAAAAACATGGATTTAACAAGATGACAAAGAAGACATTCTTTTTGGATCGCCTCAAAGGGCTCTTACTCATGATTGTTCTTGGTGGAGGATTGCTCTATTTATTGGTCGTGCTTTACCAGCATATGGGCAATTATTTCTACCTTGCAGCTTTTCTCGTCATGGTTGTGATTAATGTAATCTC
This sequence comes from Candidatus Izemoplasmatales bacterium, assembly GCA_028694875.1. Lineage (GTDB taxonomy): Bacteria > Bacillota_I > Bacilli_A > Izemoplasmatales > Hujiaoplasmataceae > JAHIVB01. Next base: position 1,319 of record JAQVKB010000018.1, on the reverse strand, counting down.
GAATATTTTGTATGTACCTTTGATTGTCCCAATGTTTAACAAACTTAAACCTCTTGAAGAAGGTACTTTGAAGGAAAAAATTGTGGCGTTTGCGACATCCGCAGGTTATGAAGTCGGAAAAATCAAAGTCATGGATGCTTCTCGTCGTTCGACGAAACTCAATGCGTACTTTTCCGGGTTTGGCAAGATGAAAAGTATTGTTCTTTACGATACCTTGATTGAAAAAATGAGCGAAGATGAAATCATTGCCGTGTTGGCGCATGAAATCGGTCATAACAAGTTAGGACATATTGTCAAAGGACTCCTCCAATCCTTGGTGGTTCTTGGTCTTTACATCGTTGGCATGGGTTTGTTGTTGAATGCCCCTGCATTTTATACGCCGTTTGGATTCTCCAATGTCTTTTTCGGATTCGCGTTGATCTTGTTTTTGATTATGATGAGTCCCTTGGAAATCATCTTGGGTTACCTCGTCAATTGGATCTCCAGAACCCATGAATTTGAAGCGGATGCGTATAGTGCAAAGCACGTCGGAAAAGAGCCAATGATTTCCGCGTTGAAGACACTCGCCAAAGCCAATTTCTCGAATTTGACACCCCATCCTTGGTTTGTTAAACTCGAGTACAGCCACCCGACGACAGCCGCTCGAATTGAAGCCATTCAAAAAATTTCAGAGTAAATGATTTTTCCTTGCATTCACAAGCATTCTTTGATATAATACGTTTTGCGCAAAAGGTTAACTATGAAGAAGACCAAATTCATGGCAGAAGGAGTAAGGAAACGATGAAAACCGGAATCCATCCGAAATATTACACCGTGACCGTTACTTGTACGACTTGCGGCAATACGTTCGAAACCGGCTCGACGAACAAAGAGATTCACGTCGATACATGCTCGAACTGCCACCCGTTCTATACCGGCAAACAAAAGTTTACGGTCGCCGCGGGACGCATCGACAAGTTTAACAAGCGTTACGGCATCGAAGACAACCAGAAATAAGTCCCAAAAAAATGCCATCTCGTATGGCATTTTTCTTTGCTTTTTTGTATAATATTTTTCGTATCAAGGGGAGGGAATTGTATGTATTTAAAACAACGTGATGGTTGGATTGAAGTCATCACTGGACCGATGTTCGCCGGAAAAACTGAAGAGTTGATTCGCCGTGTCAAACGCTTGGAATTTGCCAAGCAAAACATTATTGTGTTCAAACCCACAATCGATACCCGTTATGCTCAAAACGAAGTTGTCTCTCACAACAACAACCGAACCCGTTCTATTAACATCACCAAGTCCTCTGAAATCATGGACTATGTCGACGACTA
>JAQVKB010000277.1 GCA_028694875.1 Candidatus Izemoplasmatales bacterium | reverse complement strand
CATTGCGTGTTGCACCAAAAGTTGCCATGAAGGTTGATCGTGATGATAAACTTCGAGCGCATAACGAATCACATGCATCATGTCATGGGCATTGAAATGGGCGAAACTAAAACCAGTACCTGTCTTCTGATACTCGTTGTAGGGAATGACGGTATCCGCAAGACCGCCTGTTTCTCGAACAATCGGGATTGTTCCATATTTGAGGGCGATGATTTGTCCAAGTCCGCATGGCTCGAATTTCGAAGGCATGAGGAACATATCGGCAGACGCATAGATTTGATGTGCTAAGCGATTCGAATATCCGATATAACAACGGACTTTTTGATGGAACATTTCTTCCAAATATCGGAAGTAATCGACGTATTCGCCTTCTCCATCACCCAATAAGACAAAGACGAAATCATCTTGTTCAAGCATTTCATGGAATACGCGTTTGATGAGATCGAGTCCTTTTTGACTAACCAATCGAGAGATGATTGCAATCATCGGTTTTTGAGGATCAAAATTGGCTCCCAAGGTTTGATAAAGTGCGGCTTTGTTCGCAATTTTGCCCTCTTGAACGGTGTGGGCATCGAACTTCTTTGCGATTTCCTTATCACTGACAGGATCGAATTCTTTGTACGAAATCCCATTGAGAATGCCAATCAACCGATTTTTCCTTGCTCGCAACAGTTTTTGCATTCCGTACCCGTAGTAATCTGTTAAGATTTCTTCGGCATAGGTTTTCGAGACCGTAGACAAATAATCAGCACTGACGATTCCTGATTTCAAGAAATTGAGGAATCCTTCGTACTCAAATCGGCCATCATATGGGATATTGAACAAACTGTAGTCATTAATTGGAAAGATTCCTTGATAAGCCAAATTATGAATGGATAATACCGTACGGATCTGAGCATACTGTGGATAAGCAGTTTTCAGCAGCAAAGGAATCATCCCGGTATGCCAATCATGGACATGGATGATATCGGGAAGAAACTCGATTTCCGAAAGCGCGGCTAATGCGGCAAGTTGGAAAAACGCAAAGCGTTCCGATTCATCCCCATAACCATAGACTTTATCCCGCGACCCAAAATAAAATTGGTTGTCGACAAAGTAATAGAGAATGTTTCCTAATTTCAAGGTATCAATGCCGACATAGACATCCAATTTATCACCCAGATTGATGGTAAAATGGACCGAGTGATTCATCTTTTTTTGGTACTTCGCAGGAATGGCTCGATACTTTGGCAACATCACGCGTACATCGGCGTTTCCTAGCCGTTTGATCTCACTTGGTAATGAGCCCACAACGTCTGCCAAACCACCGATCTTGACAAAGGGATGACATTCTGCACTGATGTGGAGAATCTTCACACAATCCCCTCCTTCCATTAACGCCATTATACCATAAAGGGTGTTCATTTCATGTACCCCTCTTGAAAAAAAAGAATACAAGAATGAGAAAAAAAGAAAACGAGCACTGGTGTCAGTGCTCGAAGACGCTTTTGCCGATAAATTCCCGTAATAGGGAGTTGCATGGGACAAGGTATTGATCGATCTCTCGGAAATACTTTAAGAATTTCATCAAACGATTGGCTTGAATGAAGTATTCCGAATCATAGGGAATTTGACGGAGTGCGTTCATCGCATAACGTTTCAAAACCATCAACTCATAGGTCAGTTCCGAATTGTAAATGTAGTTCGCACTTTCGACAAACGGATAGATCCACTTGTATTCACCGCGGCGCACAGAAGGCCACATCGACAACGTTTTTTCCGGGGATGTGTTCCGAAATTGCAAATCACGTACAATTCGTCTCAACAAGCGCAAATCGGTCAAGTTGATGGGATTGTTGTAATCGATGTTGATTTGTGCTAATGGAGAAATATAGATTTTGAATTTTTGGTTCGAAGGGATGAATTCTGTCAGAAGATCGTTGAGGGCGTGAATGCCTTCGATAATAATCGGAGTTGATTTGGAAATGGAGATCGGATTTTGGAAGATCCGTTTCTTGTCTTTGAAATCGAAGATGGGCAATGCCACTTCTCTGCCATTGATCAAATCCGTGATGTTTTGGTTGAATAAAGCCAAATCCAAGGCATTCACATGTTCCAAATCCGGTTCGCCAAATTCATCGATTGGGACTTTGTCGACGGTTAAATAATAGTTATCAATGGAAATCATGAGTGGTTTGATTCCTCGAGTGAGCAATTCAATCTCCAATCGGCGTGAAAACGTCGTTTTCCCACTCGAAGAAGGTCCTGCAATCGCGATTAATCGAATGTTCTCGATATCTCTTGAAATCGTATCGCCAAGCTCACAAAGTTGATTGTTGTGTTTGGTCTCGCACATGTTGACGAATTCGACACTTTTTCCTTCTTCAATTTTCTTGTTCATTTTGTAAATCATATCCGCTTCGCATTGGATGGCCCAATGTTCTGCTTTGTTGAGAACACGAAGGAACGAGGGGGAATCCGCAAACTCCGGAATCTGACCTTTTTCTT
>JAQVKB010000276.1 GCA_028694875.1 Candidatus Izemoplasmatales bacterium | reverse complement strand
GAAAAACACAATCAAAAAAAGTACCCATCAATCGATGGATACTTTGTCAACAGTCTGAAAAATAGGACCGAAGTCCTATTTTTTTTATGCTTGATGAGGAACAGTTTTCTTTTTGGCAAAGTTCGAACGGAATTTTCCCCATTTTCCTTTGCCAGCAGATCCACCTTCCAGTTTGGATAATTGCTCAAAGAGTTTCTTTTGTTCATTCGAAAGTCTTGTTGGAGTCTCAACGGCCACGATCACATGTTCGTCTCCTTTGACTTTGGTACGAACATTCGGAGCGCCCTTCCCACGGAGTCGGAATTTCGAGTTGCTTTGGGTTCCCGCAGGAATCTTGAGCATCACATTCCCATACACGGTAGGAACCTCAATTTCATCGCCAAGCGCAGCTTGCGCGAACGAAATCGAGACATCCACCATGATATCGTCTCCCTCACGGGTATAGATATCCGAAGGACGTACTTCAAAGATGATGTAGAGATCGCCGTTAGGTCCACCGTTTTGGCCTTTGTTGCCAAAGCCTTCCAAACGGATTTGTTGACCGGTTTCGATACCCTCTGGAACCTTGATTTCCACTTCTTTGGTGACTTTTTCGACACCCTCTCCATGGCAGATATGACATTTGTTCGTGATTTCTTTTCCAGTACCACCGCAAACAGGGCATGTGGTTCTGGTTTGGGTTCTTCCGAATAGGGATTGTTGTTCGACGACGACATAGCCGCTTCCGTGACAACGGGAGCAAGTATGCACATCTTTCGAAGATTCCGCGCCAGTTCCATGGCAATGACTGCATTCATCATACACAGGAACCTTCATGGCTTCTTTTTTACCGAAAATACTTTCTTCGAAGGAGATTGTCATTCGACGTTGAATATCTGATCCTTTGCGAGGTCTCGTTCGACCACCCGCTTGGCTTCTTCCACCGCCAAAGAACGCGGAGAAGATATCGCCGAAATCAAAGTTCTCAAATCCAGCCCCTCCGAATCCGCCAGGTCCACCATTCATGGCCGCATGACCAAATTGATCGTACTGTTGGCGCTTGGTAGAGTCCGAAAGAACATCGTAGGCTTCTTGTACTTCTTTGAATTTCGCCTCGGCGTTGGTTTCGCTCGATACGTCTGGATGATATTTTTTGGCCAGTGTCCGATAGGCTTTTTTGATTTCATCGTCGGACGCTGTTTTCGAGACGCCTAGCACCTCGTAGTAATCGCGTTTGTCCATGCTTCACCTCATAAGGCAAAAAGCAGGCGAGCTGCTTTTTGGTTTGATCTTACACTTCTTTGTAGTCGGCGTCGAAGACGTTATCGTCTTGGTCGGATTCCTCTTCGCTTTGCGACTCGGTTCCTGGTTGGCCTTGTTGTTGTTGCGCGGTTTCTTTGTAGACGCGTTCGGATAGTGCTTGTGCTGTCTTTTCGAGCGCTTCTTTTTTCTTCTTGATTTGACCAAGATCGTCGCCTTTCAAGGCTTTTTCCAAATCTTTGATCTTCTCTTCGGCGTCTTTCTTTTCCTTGTCGGTGACTTTGTCGCCGAGGTCGGTCATCGCTTTTTTGGTGAGGAAGATCATTTGATCGGCTTCATTGCGAAGATCGGCTTCTTCTCTCTTGGCTTTGTCGGCTTCGGCATTTTCTTCCGCTTCGCGAACAAGGCGGTCGATTTCCGCGTCCGAAAGACCGGAACCGCTTTGAATCGTAATCGAGTTGGCTTTGCCAGTCGCCACGTTTTTCGCGTGAACATTCACGATACCATTGGCGTCGATATCAAATTTGACTTCGATTTGAGGAACACCACGTGGGGCAGGAGGAATATCTCCGAGTTGGAAATGTCCGAGTGTCTTGTTGTCTTTGGCCATCGAACGTTCGCCTTGGAGGACATGAATGTCCACGGTCGGTTGATTGTCCGCAGCGGTCGAGAAGACTTGGGATTTCGAGGTGGGGATGGTTGTATTTCTTTCAATCAATTTGGTGAAGACTCCACCCAAGGTTTCAATACCTAGGGAAAGTGGGGTCACGTCGAGAAGGAGAATGTCTTTGACATCACCTTGCAAGACTCCACCTTGAATCGCGGCGCCCATGGCGACGACTTCATCAGGGTTAATCGAACGGTTTGGTTCTTTGCCCAAAATGCCTTTGACGGTTTCTTGAACCGCGGGGATCCGAGTCAATCCACCAACCAAGAGCACTTGGTCAATGTCCGAAGCTTTCATCTTCGCATCGGTTAATGCACGACGAACGGGTTCGACGGTACGTTGAACGAGGTCGTGGGTGAGTTCGTTGAATTTGGCACGGGTTAAGTTCTTTTCCAAATGGACAGGGCCAGAGGCGGTCATCGAGATGAACGGCAAGCTGATTTGGCTGGCGGTAATCGAAGAAAGTTCTTTCTTCGCTTTTTCCGAAGCGTCGCGAAGACGTTGAAGTGCCATCTTGTCTTTGGACAAGTCGACGCCAGTTTCTTTCTTGAATTCCTCGGTCAACCATTCGACGATGCGTTGGTCAAAGTCGTCACCACCTAAGTGGTTATCACCACT
>JAQVKB010000275.1 GCA_028694875.1 Candidatus Izemoplasmatales bacterium | reverse complement strand
GCAATGCCGGCAAATCCGTGTAGGTGAATGTTCCAGGGACAATCGTCATCACACCGTCGATGTCCACATAGTCATAAGTTCCGCTTGGGATGATGTAGGTCAAGATTCCAGTAAGCACAAGCAGGGCGAATAAAATCAGGATGGCGCTCAAGAACACTTTCTTTTGAATCACAGCCGTTTGATTCATGGTACCCCCTTTGATGCATTGAGTTGTTAAAAACATTGTAGCACCGTCTTTTTGACGATTCAACCATGTAGAAGATATTGATGATGAATTGTGTTTCTCTTTCGATTCCATGGATAGAAACCCATCATACCATGGTATGATAAGGGTGACATTTTTTTCTCGAAGGGGGATTTATGAAGAAATTATCGATGCTGGTCCTTGTACTCGTGATGAGCTTGGTCCTGTTTGCTTGTCATGAAGAAACAACGACGACCACAACCTACGCACCACTCGACTGTGAATACGGTTATCACCAAGAACAAGATGCCTGTGTGAAAGATGAAGACTTATCCACACTCGGACAAATTCTGGGTTTGGAAGACATCACGGTTCCAGTTGGACATTATTTTGACGTTTTTGAAGGCGTTCAAGTCTTGTCTTCCGAAATGGAAGACATTACCTACTTGCTAAGCGTTCGTGGTAATGTGCAATATGGTGTAGAAGGGACTTATGGCCTTTCCTATACCTTGATTTATCAAAATGAAACGTACTCGATGAATCGTGCCGTCACGGTGGCTGATGTCGCCGACACCCCTTCCACACAAACAAGACCTTCCGTGACTTCCGGAACGGTTTCTTTGGGAGAAGGATCGTATGTGACGGGGACGGATACGTCGATTGCCCATCCGACCACGCCGACTTATCTTGAAAAGGACTTGCTCGTGGATGCCATTCCATCTTCCAGTTGGTGGACGAGTTTGCTCGTCCAAAACTGGGGTGGTAGTAATGGCATCTATACCAATCCATTGCGCTTGGCGTTTGCCTCCGGCGGGATGGAAATTACCGATCCTGGGGATGGATTTGTCCAGTTTTGGAATGTGAACAATGTTCAAACCATCGCGCAATTTCCGATTGCGCTTCGCGATGGTTATTTGATGAGTTCCTCTCTCTCTTCGAGTTATACGACACAAGTCCTATCGTATGGCGACTCTCATGTTAAGGTCGCGCTTCGCAACCCGTCTAGTACCATCGACGAGATGGTTGTGACCATGGCACAAGGATCTCCTTATGTGTTTGTCGAAACCGCTCATCCAAATCTGACGTATACCTTTGATACCGCGGGCGTCGACAATTATCGTTACTATGACTTAGAAGGTAATCAAGTCACAGACACTTTTACTGGAGAAGCTTTGATTGTCGAAATGGTTCACCGCCATAGCGGTTATGAGTGCACTCCTCCCGCCAACATTGGTGCGGCACAGTATGAAGACAAATACTATTTGATCAATACCCCGGCCAATACGGTCTTTACGATTTCCAGTTATAATCATCCCTTTGGACTCGACAATCGTGTTTCCATCGCCTTGGGCGATCGAAACACCTTATCGATTGCCTCGATTCAAGATTTGTCCGAAGCGGCCTATTATCACGAACACGGTTATAACTTTATCGATATGACGCATATTTCTTATGAAATCGATGCCGTGGCGTCCAATGTCACGACGACCTATCATTACTCGTTCCGTGAGGTGCCAGGTGGATCTTATGGTGTGATGGTTTTGATGCCACACCAATACAAATACGCGGATGTCGAACTCACGGATTATTCCTACAGAACCGTTCGTGGAACCTTGAAAGTCTTGGAGGGCGATACCTTCCAAACGGTATTGAATTTCCGAGGGTTATTGCCAGGATTTACTTTACCCACCGATGATTCGTTTTCTTCGGAAGATGCGGTTGGTTATTTGAATAACCTCAATACCTCCATGTCGCTTACCGACATGGATGGATATATCAATGCCGAAGGTCCTTATTGGAATTCCAAGGCCATCTATCCGCTTGCCCAAGCCATCATCATTTCAAGACAATTAGGAGAAACCACGTTGGAGAGCGATTTTATCTCCAAGATGGAATATGTTCTTCTAGATTGGCTCAGTGTATCGGGCCCTGCGGATGAGAAGTATCTGTATTATGACAATACATGGGGTAGTGTGTATTACTCCAACAATGATTTCAATACCGCTTCCGAATTATCCGATCATAGTTTCACTCATGGATATTTGGTTTACGCCGCCGCAGTGCTCGCGATGGCGGATCCCAACTTCGTCACTCAATATGGCGATATGGTCGATTTCTTACTCAATGATTATCTGTATCCCGAACGAGGCAATGCGCAGTTTGCCTATTTGAGAAACTTTGATCCATGGGCAGGACATTCCTGGGCCCATGGATTTGGAACCTTCGCTGAAGGAAACAATCTCGAATCCTCTTCCGAAGCCTTGAATTCCTGGAACGCTGGATATTTATGGGCGATGGTTACGGGCGATACCGCGAGAATGGAAGCGGCCATCTACGGATATGT
>JAQVKB010000274.1 GCA_028694875.1 Candidatus Izemoplasmatales bacterium | reverse complement strand
ATTTAATTATATCCAAAAATCCAAACAAGGTTATTTTTATCTGTATCAAGCGAATTTATCCAAATTGGACGAGATCAGTTTTTCGGGTTCTAGTAACGTCTAGACATTGATATTGATCATATAATAAAGGAAATCGAATGATTCGATTTCCTTTTTAATTGTCTTATTCACGTTGATTGATTCTCTATTTGTTGGAGAACCCCTTGTAGCGAAGAATTCCACCAAAGGCTTGATGGAAATCTTGTTCCGCCTTTTCTTTCCACTTGATGGAAGAAGGTAAATACTGTTCTCGCATTAAGCGATTGGCATACCGTGAGAAGGATTTGCTTTGGGGATGGAATCGATCGCTGTTTTCAAACACCATCGCTTTCAAACTTTCAATCGAGTTGAGGGTTGAATCTCCTAAGGTACCGAATTCAAAACAAGTCGCATACAGTTGAATTGGTTTCTCGCGCTTGTTGTTCTCCATATAAATCCACTCTATCATGTCTCCATCGATTTCATAGAAGTCTTCTTTATTCAGTCCTAACACCAACGGATATTGAATCGCTTCTGAAACTTCTTTCGGAGTTTTGGCTTCTCTGACCGAGTTCACCACAGACATTTGATATCGGGGACCATATCCCGTATGCAAATCCACCCATACGACATCCGCAACACCATCAAGGAGTTTTGGAATTTCTGAAATCATCACTTGTGTGGATTTCTGAAATTCTTGAGCACTGTAATAGAGACCTTCTTTTTGAATCTTTTGACCCATCAGAGTCGCTTCCTTCATCGAGGAAACACCGTATTTGGCAATCACTTTCAGGACGCGTCCATAATACCCTAAATTCGAAAGAAGATGACCACGGAGTTTCCGTGGTTCAAAGAAACTTTGCGCTTTTTGATATCCTATGTTTTCCGCACTGAACTGGTGTTGTGAGAAGTTACGGTTCAAGTCGACATTGTTTTCGTTGGTACGTCGAAACTTGGACATCCCATATGGATTGAGCGGATGATAAATCACCGTTTCCGTCTCAGGAGAAAGTTTCCCCAAAAACTCATTCAAAAAGACTTTCAAACAAGCATGACCGACATAACCTTCAATCCCATGAAGGCCTAACGTTAATATCAATCGTTTCGTAGTTTGTTTCTTTGATTTGATGGTGACTTTGTCGATGACCAACTCCCCTTCAATCGGAAAGGATTTGGTATCGACTTTGACACCCGCTTTTTTGAGCGACTGAATCCAAGCTTTGAGTTCGGTTTTACTTTCTTGATAATTTTTCGGATATTTTAACATGTTAGTACCCTACCTGTAATCCTAAGAATAGGAATAGAATGGACAACAGAATAATTCCAATTTGAAGAAGAATCGTCCACTTGAACCATTTCGGATACGCAAAGCCGACTAGTCCCAGTGACACTAACAACACCGCATTCGTGGGATAAAGCATATTGGAGAAGCCATCCCCGAGTTGGAAGGCCAAGACCCCAAGTTGTCTTGAAATTCCTGATAAATCAAAGAGCGGGTCCAAAATTGGAATAATCAAGAACGCTTTGGCGGATCCACTACCAATAAAGAAGTTCGCGGCTAACGTAAAGAAGAAAGCCCCAAGAACGACTGTGAACGCTTGCCCACCCTCGACCGCACTCACCAAACGAAAAAGAATCGTATCCATGATGCCACCGATGGTGATCAAATGACGAACCCCGGAAGCCAAGAGAATTAAGATCACACCCGGAGCCATTCCTAATGAACCATCCAAATAGGTTTTCAATCCCTTGCTTTTCTTTTCAAATCCAAACAACGCGGCGCCGATACCTGCAATCAAGAAGTAGAACGCAATCAGAATCATGTTGTAGTCTTGAAAGAAACTCACAAAAGGAGACAATACAATATTCAGAAGCATCAACGAGAACCATATCATCACCCAACGCAATGCTTTGGGACTCGGTTCTTTCGACGTAAAATCCAAATTGGTTTCTGTCGTCGTTTGTTCCACACGCTTGGCGGAGAGATACAAGAAACCATAGAGGATTCCATACGTCACAACAAAGATGATCATCCGGTACAGAAAACCAGAAAACAACGGTAGTGAAGCCAACTGTTGAGCGACCCCAATCGTAAAGGGATTGGTAATCGCCGCGCTGAATCCAAATCCCGCGGCGAGCACACTCATGCCAAGTCCGATTTTGGTGTCCCAACCTAACTTCTTCGCAAGAATCACAATGATCGGAACCAAAGGAACAATTTCTTCGAAGACACCGATAAACGCTCCTAAGGACATGAAACTGAGCGTAATCAATCCCAGTAACAAATACTTTCTCGTTTGAAACCGATTCACAATCTTGTGAATCACATACTCGATAATTCCCACGTCTTGAAGGACTTTAATGGATCCTCCAATGATGAGCAAAAACAAGATGATCGCAATCACCAGCGCATTGCCCGTCGCGCCAAGCACTTCGAATGGCGCAGTGAAAATGCGCCAGAACGGCAATGCCGGCAAATCCGTGTAGGTGAATGTTCCAGGGACAATCGTCATCAC
>JAQVKB010000273.1 GCA_028694875.1 Candidatus Izemoplasmatales bacterium | reverse complement strand
TCGCCGGGGTGTCAATGGCTTCATTGGCACTGGCGTAAACGTCTGGATCGGGCGAAATGTGTTCTTGCTCAAGGACAGGGGCATCATCGAACAAAATGGGTTCAGTCTTGGAAATCACCTCGATTTTTGCGCCATGCATCCTGGACGAAAGGAATGCGGCGTAAGGGAAAGCGGCTGATTTGGTTGATTTTCGAAGTACGAGTTTTCGAATGGCTCCTGTCGATACTTGCAGACAGTACCCCTTGCCCGATGTGGGTGAAACATTGAACACCCGCTTATCAAGAAGCAAATAACGCATCGCGCAAAGCTCAGCAATCAGTTCCGCATCCTCAAGCTCAGGGCTCAACGAAACAGTCACAGAGCCACCGCGTTTACGCCCCACCGTCCAGTGGACCGCGTAGTGGCCAGCAGTTAATCGTTCAGGCAAAGTGCGAAGGTACATCATGGTTCATAACTCCTTTTCGTGGATGGAAGTTCGTGGGTTGCCCACACCGCCCTCCCAGATTGATTTCCAATAATTCTATAGGAAGCTGTGAAAGTACAAAATGAAGTGGGTCATCGGATCGTATGGGCGAAAAAAAACCAGCCCGTTAGGACTGGTTTTTGACAAGCATGCTTCTATGTGCGAAGCAGGATTAAATTAACACCACTCAGTTACTACTTGTTGAGCGTGACGTGATCGTTGCGATGGGCATTGGCATAAAAGCCGCCAATGCATAATCCAACAATAAGAACCGTCAAAACTACTATAGGAACGAATGTTGTCATAGTCATGAGACTACTCCTTGTCTAGGGTCTCGCTACTGGTGAGCAACAAGCCTACAAGCCAAATAATAACTCCGCACACAAGCACCAGCAAGGCTGCAGCTCGTGGAATTGATGCGCTGTCAACAAGAATGCCGACAAGACCAATACCAATCGAGTTTACACCAATTTTTCTGGCGTCTTCTGCAAGGGCATCAACGCCCTTCTTCGAAGCAATTTTCCAAAAAAACGAAACAAGCCGCTTGTAAATATCAGGCAGTGCAACTTGTTTCAGCCAGGTAACAAAGCGTTTTTTCATAGAACATCCTCCAAGTAAATTGGGGGTGCCTATCCCCGTGGGGTTAAGACAACCCCAGGGGTTAAAAAAATTACCAGTCGAATACTGGCAATCCTTCAAGCGGTGAAGCGTCAGGATCAAGAATTAAAAAGCGGACATCTGCTTGTGATGCAAGAAAAAGAAGATCAATCAAGGCTTCTGAAAGACCAGAATCGAGCATCGCGTTTTTCAGTGTGGAGACAGATTCGTATCCAACTGTCATTCGAAGATTGCTGTCATCCCAAGGCGTACAAATTAGTTTCAGACCTATGGTTGAGTCGCCAATCAAAAAGCACTCAATAAAAGGATGGTCAGCGCCGCATTTCTCAAAAAGGAATGAGTAATCACTTTCAGAGACGTGGGCATTTGATATTTCCCAACATCGACTGAAAAAGCCATTTGTAAACGAAGCATTTTTAAGAGCATGGACTGCCGATTCTCGGGTAACAAAATCTCCAAGATGAACGGGTTTGTCGAGGTTGGCTGTCAACTGGTAGCAAACAGAGCGAACTTGCCCTGACGTACTGGCACTCTCATTCGCAAATTCGACAGTTTCATCGTTCAGCAGATATGCATAGTCGTCATTAAAAAGACAATACTGATTTGCGGTAACGTCATTGTCCGTGAATTGTTCAAAGCTCGGATGTAGTGGCCGGTAAGCCAATGGAAACTCGGACCCATAATCAATCGCTACTATGCGAGTGATTTTGACATCAGAATAGCCACGGACAAAAGGATTTTGGTTTGACATATATACTCCAGAAAAAAGAGAGCTTTCATCCGGCAAGAATAAAAGCCCTTATAAATTGAAATGAAAAATTAGACTACGTACCAACCCGATACAGGGTCATGTCGTCGTTGCCACGGATAAATAAAAACAAGTCCAAGGCCTTCAGCGATTTTGTTGGTATGAAGCTTGTCAAACCAATCATCGCTTTCCTTGTTCGCTTCAAACTGGCGATACATGGAATCAAGACTCACGAGCATTGAGTCATCAGGACCAAAGGTGTCAGCAACTCCAAGGCGATCATCAGGAACAATGAACAAAGCACTGTCGCTTTCACGTAAGTACCAATGACCTTGCTCAAAGCAAGGTTCAGGTGATTGAGCGTCGAATAACTCCCCGTCAGGATCAAAATGCCTCCAGACGCCTCCGTTATCGGGAAGTGAGTCGTTACCACGGATACCAATCAACCATTGCATGTCAAAGTCATTTGTGGCCTCATTGATGACTTCGCCGCCGCAATGATCACAGATCAGTTTGGCAAGATCAGTCATAAATGCCTGATATTTCTGAACAGAGTCCAGCTCACCAAGATGTTCAGGACGCGTAAGAAGAGTGTTTGTTATCCACGCAAGTTCATAAGTCGTAATTTGTTTACTCATTGAAAGCTCCATATAAAAGAGAGGGAGCTATACCCCTATCGAGGCATGCCCCCATAGGGTTAAAAATCAAACTGCTTCAAG
>JAQVKB010000272.1 GCA_028694875.1 Candidatus Izemoplasmatales bacterium | reverse complement strand
GAATTTGAGCGTTTTGTTCTTTTAAGTATTTTCCTGTACCGCTGATGGTTCCGCCCGTACCAACCCCAGCTACAAAGAAATCGATGTCACCATGCAAATCGTCCCATATTTCTGGGCCAGTCGTCTCGTAATGTTTTTTCGGGTTCGATAGGTTCTTAAATTGATACGGCATGAATGAATTGGGTGTTATGGCGAGTATTTCTTCTGCTTTTGCGATAGCGCCTTTCATTCCCTTTGCACCCTCCGTCAAAACGAGTTTCGCACCATAAGCTTGAACCATTTGGCGCCGTTCGATTGAAAGAGTATCGGGCATTGTGAGGATGACATGATATCCTTTCGCCGCACCGACCATCGCAAGACCGATGCCTGTATTTCCACTCGTGGGTTCAATAATGGTAGCGCCGGGTTTGAGAACCCCTTTTTTTTCCGCATCTTCAATCATTGCCAAAGCGATTCGATCTTTCACTGAACTACCAGGGTTGAAAAATTCAACTTTTGCATAGAGCTTAACAGGAAGCGAAAATTCTTTTTCAATGTGATGCAAACGAATGATAGGTGTATTTCCGATTGTCTCGGTGACAGAATTATACAACATTTTGCGAACTCCTTTCTGAAGCAATACGTATGGTTTGTTCTTGTTTGGCAATCGAGACACGTGCACCAGCAGGAACACTTTCCGTTAAGAAGGCATTGGACCCAATGGTAGCATTGTCGCCAACAACTGTAGAGCCACCTAGAATCGAGGCTCCCGCATAGATTGTCACATTGTCGCCGATCGTGGGATGACGTTTGACCCCTTTCAAGAATTGACCACCTCTCGTGGACAACGCGCCAAGGGTGACTCCTTGATAAATCTTGACGTGATTTCCAACCACCGCTGTTTCTCCAATCACGACTCCAGTACCGTGGTCGATGAAAAAATAGTCTCCAATTTCAGCCCCAGGGTTGATATCGATTCCTGTTTCACGATGTGCAAACTCTGCCATCATGCGAGGAATCAAAGGAACGCCTAATTGATGTAAGCGATGCGCCATACGATAGATGACAATGGCATAGAATCCAGGGTAACTCACGATGATTTGATCGCGATTAAATGCGGCAGGATCGCCAAGATAGTGAGCTTCCAGATCCGTATGCAATTGTGCACGTATTTGAGGTAAAGAAGCGATGAAGTCGACACATAGCGTGCAGGACTTCTTCGCAATATTTTTATCCCTGCTTTCATCAGCCAAGTATAGCAGCGCCAATGAAATCTCTCGTTTCAGTTTCCGATGCAATCGTTTTGTGACCAAGAAGGTAGAAAGCCAATGCCCTGTCTCGCTGACGTTCCTTTTCGAAAAGAAACCGGGAAATAAGACTTCTTTGGACAATTTGATGATTTCTTTGATTTCACGATTCGAAGGTAATCGGCAGGAACAATGATCCTTGACTATCGGGTGAATTCGATAATCAAAGACAAGTTGATCAGTAAGTTTTTTGATTTTAATCCATTTCATTTTTTTCACCTCAAATCCACTTATATTATATCATTTCGTCAGGGAACAACTCTTTGGGATGCATTCAAAAAGCCCGCATGCGCGGGCTCTTAAAATTGAAACATAATGATACTCGGGAAAAACAGCAATAAAATTCCAATGATGGCCATGATGATGCCACCTATCAACTTCGACGCTTTCGCATAACGATTGGAAATTCCGCTCACTTGGAACGTAACCATCGCAATCGCAAAGACAACAAGGTCATCGATGAGAAAAAAGAAAACATACAATGTGATATACAAATAGTGTTGAACGGTCGACAAATCATTGTATGCCAAGATTTGTGTAAACAATAAGGGTAGTCCTGCGGAGCAGGCAAGTTCTACCATATTCACAGAAACGGCCAAAACGATAATGCCAATTAATGCCAAATATAGTTTTTGTTGCAAGACCGCATGCTTGACGCGTTCAAAGATCTTTTTCTTTTGCTTTTCATCTGTGACTTCGCATCCCACATCTTTTTTTCTCATATCCTTGATGGAGCCGTAGAGATGATAACCCCCAAACCCCAACGCAAAGACTCCAATGAGAGAACGTATCCACTGTACCGTTGTCATTCTCAGCGCAATATTCAACCATAACGACATCACGGCGAAATACATGAGAGCGGATGACAAGAGGAACACCGAACCAAGAATCCACATCTTCTTCCGGTCTTTCTCACGAATCAGCATGGTAATTAAAAAAATGAGAACCCACATCGCACACGGATTGAACCCATCCACAAACCCAATGACGACGGCAGCGAGACCCAAAGAGAGTTCATCGATGCCGATTTCACCAAGAATCGGCAAAACAATCGTATCACCAGAGGACAAAGTTAATTCGTCAAAATCATCTTCAAAGAGCGTTTCATGGTTGATGATCTTTTGTACGATATCGACTTGGTCTTGTTGGCTATAACGTCCAATCAGCGTTTCAATATCTCGTTTGGTCTGGTCGTTAAACCCGGGGAGCGCGACACCGCCTATGACGGTGTATGGAGTTAATTGGCTGTCATCACCAAAAGCGGATTTCAC
>JAQVKB010000271.1 GCA_028694875.1 Candidatus Izemoplasmatales bacterium | reverse complement strand
ACATGGTTGTTCTTCGAAACACCAATCTTGGTACTTCTGACGGTACCTTCATCCCACAAGCTCTTTTCACCAATTCTCACAATGGACGAAGCACCGCCGATCTTCGTTTGGGAATGTATCGTTTTGTATGTGCGAATGGTTTGGTCGTCGGTGACGATTATGCTCGAGAAAGCATCAAGCACGTTGGTGACCTTGCCAAGCAAGTCATTGATCGCATTCGTGAAATGAGCAAGCAAAGCCAAAAGGTGTTCTCCGAGATCGACAACTGGAAAGCGATCGATCTCAGCAAGGAACGCCGTTTGGAATTCGCCAAGCAAGCAGGTATTCTTCGGTTCGGTGAAGCCAAGATGCAACAGTACGATGTAATGGATCTATTGATGCCTCGTCGAGCCGAAGACGATTCCGGTGACCTGTGGAGCACTTACAACATTGTTCAAGAGAATGCATCGAAAGGTGGTCTCCAAGGTAAGAACGCTAACGGTCGTCGAGTTCGGTCCAAGTCATTGAATTCGATCGGTCAAGACCTTAGCTTCAACTCTCAACTGTGGAAGCTAGCTACCGAGTTCGCTGAATGAGCGAATACGTGAAGGTCCTACAAGACACCAGTAGGACCGCTCGTAAGGTTCACCGATGCGATGAGTGCAAGAGAGAAATTTCCATCGGTGAACCTTACAGGTATGAGTTTTATGTGGATGGTTTTATCAACGACAGTCATAGAACATGTAGACATTGTCTCTCGATGAGAAATTTCATTCTAGACGAGATCAATGACACGTTTATATACGGTTCATTGATCGAAGAAATATGGAATGGGCCGATGGAGCATTGGAAGGATCGGTTATTTGATGCGGGTTTCAGACGAAAGTGGAAACGCAAAGATGGAAAGATGTGGAAGGTGATTAAATGACATTTGAAGAATGGTACGATGGTGTCGAAACATTCTCACTTCGATCAGAAAGAGCGATGTCTGAAACAGGTGCCACAGATCCAATGGCTCTTCGGAAGTGGCTCGAAGAGGCCTTTAACCAAGGAAAGTTCAGTGACTGTGATTCCGACTACATCAGAAATGAGCAAGGTAAGATAAAAAACTACATGATAACCGTCGGAAACAAAAACTTCAGATGTGATTGTGGTGGAAACGTTTTCTCTAAATTCAAATCCACCAACCAGTATAAATGCAACAGCTGTGGTACCACTTACGAATAATTAAATCATTTGATCTGTTATAATAGAGACATGGAAACACTTTTTGACATCATTATCCTTGTTATTGCTTTGATTGGTATGGTATACGTGCTTTGGGAAGCAACATATCGAAAGGGACCCTGATGAAAAATCATCCTATCGCTGTGTATGAAAATTGATCTAGTTATTGATAAGTTATGAAAATTGATCTAGTTATTGATAAAGATGCACAGAGTTCTGGCATCCAAGTATCCCAAATGGGGTTTGATACAACCAAGACAGCGAAGCTGTTTCATATGTTATCAAACACTCTATACTCCGACAAACCATCCAGTATCATTCGCGAACTATCATCTAATGCCCACGATTCGCATGTGGAAGCAGGTAAAAAGGATGTTCCGTTTGACATTATCGCTCCAACATTCGAGAATCCTGTTCTAGAGATTCGAGACTATGGTGTCGGTCTGACTGCGGATGAAGCCGTTGATACCATCTTGAACTATCTTGGGTCGACGAAAGATGACTCAGATGATGCGATTGGTGGTTGGGGCATTGGTGCTAAGAGCCCATTTGCTTACTCTTACACCTATGAGGTGATTGTCTACAAGAATGGACAATTTGCACACTTCACTTGCTGGAAGAACGAGTCAGGCATTCCAAATAAAGCAATCATCAATAGTGGAGAAACGAACCAGCCAACTGGTGTGTTGGTGAGGGTTCCTATCCAAGCACAAGATGTAAACCAATTCATCAATGCTTGCAGGAAATACAACGAATGGTCTAATTACCACTACCAACTAATCGAGAACGGTGTGGTGATCCCAAAGAGGAAACCTATTGCGGAGAAAGACTTCGGTGACTACAGGGTCCAGGTCTTTCCGGGTGGAACTGGTCAAAAGAGGCTAGTTTACGGTGGATTCAGTTACCCCATGGATGAGTGCGTGGGGAACAAATATGATTACAGATCAGACTGGTATAGGCTTAGCAACAAACTCAGGTATGGTTACGATATTGCCTTTGTAATCGATACACCGAACGCAGTGTCTTTCAACATGAACCGGGAGGTTCTAGAACAGACAGAAAAATCAATTGCTTTTGTTTCTAAAATCATCAAAGAATTTGCATCTATTGCAGAAGCAAGAGAAAAGGCTATCAACGATCTTCCGATCTCACAACGAGGGGATTTGAACACTTTGGTTGAAGTAGATGATCGCATTGATTCCATTAACTCCAGGTTGTCGATTGAAGATAAGACATTCGAATCTATCTTTATAAACCAAGGTGTGAATGTACAGTTTTCGTTTAAATCTTCATACAAGAAGATTGCTTCTACCTCTGTAACAGATCTCAAGCATATTCAGTTCGATCTCGTT
>JAQVKB010000270.1 GCA_028694875.1 Candidatus Izemoplasmatales bacterium | reverse complement strand
ACTAAAATCAGTGATACCAAGGGTTTGTAAGGACGTGAGCAACAAAATCAGCTCCGCTTTTTGAACGCGTTCGCCATCATCCACGACCCCTGCCAAATCGAAGTTTTCTCGTAAATCGCTAGGAATCACGAGCGCCGCAGATCCAGGGGCTGCGGTTTCATCGACAGCAGCTTGAAGGACGTAATCGGAAACCGTGGCGTGCATCGTCGCACTCGCCAATAGGTCGTTGAAATCGACGGTAAAGAGAACGGCTGGTGTCATATCAAAGGTAGTGAGGTCGGTTAATCCCAGCATATCCAAGGCATCGACAATCGCGAGGATTTCTGTTTGGGCGACATAAGTCACATCGCTTTGGACAATGCGAATCGGATTGCCAAGTTCATCCTCATCGGGGATGATCAAGCTTCCGCTTGTCACATTCAGCAGTTGGTCTGAAATCGTGGCTTGTAAGGAACTCGACAACAATACGGTATCGATGTGGTCAAAGATCAAGGTCGAAGAAATCGATCCACCAAAACTGGAAAGATCTCCAAATCCCATAATCAAGAACGCATCGATCATCGCTTTGATTTCGTCCTTGACGATGTAGGTCGTTTGATCGCCTACAGGGCCAACTTGGGCTTGCACAGGCGTCACGCCATCTTCTTCCAACAACGGAATCAAGAGGACACCCGCGCCAAGATCGATTAAAGTTTGCGAAGTCGTCGCATGCATGATGGCCGAAGACAAGTATAGATCTTGGTTTTCGCCCGTGGACAACACAGACAAATCAAGGGAATTCGTGAAGGCGGTTGGATCCCCGATACCTAACAATTGAAGGGCATCGAGGAACGCCGATAATTCGGTACGGCTGATATAAGTCACATCGGAATATGCAACAAGAATCGGATTGCCTAACACATCGGTTTGAGGAATTGTAATCGCGCCGGAGGCGAGATCGAGAATCATCGATGAAATCGTCGCATGAATCATCGCCGATTCCAACAACAAATCTTTGTGAGTTAAAATCAACGAAGTGTCTTCGAAACTCATCGTCGCGAAATCGCCAATCCCAATCGCATAGAGCGCTTGAAGCAAAGCATGAAGTTCCGCTTTGGCAACATAATCGGTCCCCGAAACGGTTTCAACAATCGCATTCCCATCGACATCTTCTTCAGGAATCGTCAGCAACGTAGACGCGCCGCTTCCCAAATCAATGATCATTTGCGACACGGTCGCATGAATAATTTCAGAGGACAATAAGGTATCAATCTTGGCATCATCAAGTTCGGTCGGATCGCCCACATCGGGAATCAATTCCAGGGAAGACAAGATTGACGCATCAAAAGCTAAATTATCAAAATTCGTGAGATCCAATACCTTGAGCGACATGAGGATGGCTTGGAGTTCGGTCGCATCGACAACATCGACCGTCGAAGCGTCCACGGCGACACTTTCGACCACCGTCGCAGGAATCGTCAGAATATCACTTCCCATATCATAGACCATTTTTCCCACGGTCGCCGCTACAATGCGCGAAGAGAGTAACGTTTGAATATCCGTTTCAGTAAGATTCAAGATGATTTGAACATCGAAACCTTGATCTACGCCACTGACGACCAACGCGATTGACTTGGCAAGTGCTTTAAGTTCGCTCTTGAGGAGATAGCCATCGCCATCAAAAACATCATTCGGGATCACCAAAGGAAGATCGCCGAGGTCTTGACTAAGAAGCATCGTCGAAATCGTGGCCACAAGAACACGGGATTCAAAGATATCATCAATCACATCATCGGAAAGCTCCGAGACGAAGGACATATCAAGGTTGTTAAAATCGAAGTTGGTGAGAACCCCTGTAATCGCGTTCAACGCGACAAGAATGTTTCTCAGTTCTCCCGCTTGAATGAGATTGCCGCTACCATCGTAGGTATCGCGCCATACGATGTCATCAGGAATCGTCAAGAAGTCGAGTCCTTCAATACCGGCATCCCCAGAAAGAATGTTGATGAGCGCATTGGTAATCAGTTCGCTCGACATCAACATCGTCAAATCGACGGACGAAACCGCATTGAGGAATACGGCAGGATCGCCACCTTCCAAATCTGAAATCGTCACGCCGGAGTCGACAATCGCGCCCAGCACGTTGCCCACGGCGACAAGTTCTTCGGACCAATCAAGGCCATCGGGAACAGTCACAATCGCGCTGATCGTACTATCTCCGTTTTCGAGCATCGGAATAATCAACGCGGAAGCCAATAAAACAACCAACGACGAGTCGGACATATCGCCAAACAGGGTACGAACATCATCTCCTGTGACGTTGACTTCCACACCACCACCGCTGAAAGCACCCGAGTTCGATAAAATATCGAACAACGTCTCTGCGACAGCGCCTAAGGTTTCAAATTCCGCCTGATAATCAATCGCATACAAATCTTCAATCGGGATGCCGAGATCTTGTTCATAAATATCGGAGCCGACTTCGATGGCGATTGGAGCGAGCGCCGTAATCAAATCCGAATTCCCAAGAATCGCGAAGATTTGATGAATTTCGGCACCAGTAATCGAGGAAAGCTCTGGATTGGCATAAAAATCAG
>JAQVKB010000269.1 GCA_028694875.1 Candidatus Izemoplasmatales bacterium | reverse complement strand
CGATTACCAATCTAGGGTCGGTATCGAATGAGATTGACATCACCATTCTAGATTCGGCAAATCAAGATGTTACGGACAATTATGTCCTTCACTTGACATTAGGTTCTTTGACTGTCAACGCCCGAGAACTCGGATTTTCAACGCCTTCTGCCGATAAAATTTATGATGGACTTCCCTTGGAAATGAAAACCTATGATTTTCTATATGGTCGCATTGCAGGAAATCATTATCTCCAAGTAACGATGAATTCCACGATTACCGCGCCTGGTCAAATCGTCAACGATCTCTATATAACCATTTTCAATGAGTTCAATGAAGATGTGACAGAGTTCTATATTATCCAGAAAGATTTAGGGATGCTCACGGTATCTCCCAAACCGATTCTGATTTCCACCCCGAGTGCTGAGAAGATGTATGATGGCCTCCCCCTGAACAATTGGACGTGGACACTCGAAACTGGAATTATGGGTTTTAACCATTATTTGGATATTCAAATGAGTGCGAGCATCACCACCCCGGGTTCGATTGTCAACGACCTCAGTGTGACGGTTCATGAAGAAGGAACCGAACTCGATGTAACGCAATATTATGAAATCTCATTGGATTTGGGAACACTGACCGTGTACCCACGCCAAATCGTGATTTCGACAATGAGTGCTGAAAAAACGTATGACGGAATTCCTTTGATGGAACAGTCTTGGTCCTTCACGAGTGGTGTGCTTGGATACAATCACTTCATCACCTTCGTCATGACGTCGCAAATTACGACACCAGGTACGATTGACAATGAAATTACCGTGACGGTTCGACAGGAGCCTCTTGGCGAAGGACTTCCCGAAACGGATGTGTCGGCTTATTATGACATCATCTACGAATTCGGAACCTTGACGGTCAACCCCGGTTATCTTTACATTCAGTCTGCGGGCAGTTCCAGAACCTATAATGGGCTCGTTTTGAGTAACAGTCAATATGATATTGTCGATGGGTACGTTGCCAATGATCAAATGTTGTTGATCTCTTTCTTGTCTGAAATCAAGGATGTAGGTTCGATACCGAATGACTTCCAAGTGAACATCGTGGATCAACAAAGCCACGATGTCACGGATTATTATCAAATTGTCCTCGAGTTTGGCACCTTAACGGTTCTTCCTCGTCCGATTACCATCGGTACGGAAAGTTTGGAAAAAGAATATGATGGAACACCGCTTACCAGCAGTGTGTGGTCGCTCCAACTTGGTTTGATGGCAAACGATCAATTCCTGAACGTGTCGATGACTTCCTCGATTACCAATCCTGGCATCATCGACAATGGTGTGGACGTCACGATCATGGATGCAGAGAATGTCGATGTCACGAACAACTATGCGATTACCTATGATTTGGGAACGCTCACCGTCTTTACGAGAACGCTTATTTTCCAAACGGAATCCTTAGAAAAAGAATACGATGGTCTCCCTTTAGTGAGCGATGTTTGGACGTTGATCAGTGGGGTTCTTCCTAGCGCGCATCATATGGAAGTTTCGATGAACAATCAAATTACCAATGCGGGTTCTATCGAAAATGGGCTTGTCGTCACGATTCTTGATGAATCGAATCAAAACGTGACGAGTCACTATGATATTATCTATGATTTTGGAACGTTAACCGTCTTGTCAAGATACATTTTGATTGAAACCGGTAGTCTTTCCAAGTTTTATGATGGACTTCCATTGACAAACTCCGAATGGACCATGCGCAGTGGAACGATTGCGGACAACCAACGGATGGAATACACGATGAATGCTTCGATTACCAACCCTGGCATGGTCGAGAATCGGATGTCATTGACAATCTATGACGCTGGAAATCAAAACGTGACTGCCAACTATGATTTGGTGTTTGAATTTGGCACACTGGAAATCAGTGCGAGAAGACTCACGTTGGAAACCGAAAGCGTCGAGAAAGAATATGACGGACTTCCTTTAACAAGCGCATCGTGGTTGATGACCAGTGGCGCGCTCGCCGACAACCACACGATGGTGGTGGTTATGAACGCTTCGATCACCAATGCGGGATCCATCGACAATGACATTGCCATCACGATTTTCGATGCCGAAAATGTGGATGTCACGGAATATTACGATGTGACGTATGAACTTGGACAATTGACCGTTTTTCCAAGAAGCCTTCAAATGGCGACGGCCAATGCCGAAAAGATTTATGATGCTTTGCCTTTGACCAACCAAGATTGGATCCTTTTGACAGGATCTGTTTTGGCGAACCATCATATGGATGTCGTGATGAATGCACAAATTACGAATGTGGGAACATTACCGAATGCCATCATCGTGACCATTTATGATGATTTCAATCAAGATGTTTCGGATAACTACGACATCACTTATTTCCTCGGTACGCTTTCCGTGTTCAGGCAATCGCTCACGATTGCGACAGAAACCGCTTCTAAAATTTATGATGGACTTCCGTTAACAAGCCAAGAATGGTCCATTCAATCGGGAGAACTCGTCGTCAATCAATGGATTGATTTTGCGATGAATTCGTCGATTACAAATGTTGGAACTATCAATAATGTGATTCAA
>JAQVKB010000268.1 GCA_028694875.1 Candidatus Izemoplasmatales bacterium | reverse complement strand
TCCTTTGGTCAAGAGGATTGAAAATATCGTTGAAATGTCGACTTCATTTTTGTAAACGCCGTTGATGAGAGAAGTCGCGAAAGCGCCAATGATCAAGCCTCCGGTTGTCAAAACCAATGTGTTGTTGATGAACCAAAATTTCCGTGGCTGCTTACGACTCTATGATTATATTATGGCCTATAACACCGATGGATATCGTTTCATCGAAGTCAAGAAGGTCGCGCAACCGCTTCCGAAAGAAATGAGCGATGAAATCGCGGAAACGATTCAATTAAGCTCCTTCCTCGGGATTCAAGAAGGGCTTGAAATCCGTGGTGTTTTGGAAGAACGATATACGACGACGGAACGCCTCCAAGCCGAACACGAAAACAAAAAAATTCGTGAAGACATCGCGAGACTGAAGAAACGCATGATTGAGATGCAAGAGGATCCTGCGGAATACATTCTTCGTTTGGAAAAGCGCAATGCGGCTTTGGAAAAAGAAAGTTATCAACTCAGTCAAGCCTTGGAAAAGAATCGACTTCTACAAGAGAAAATCGATGCCATGGAAGTGGAAAAAAACGAGTTTCTCGAAAAAATTCAACTTCTCATGTCCCAGTTGGAACAAAAGAATCAGTTCATCCAACAACTCAACCAAAAGTACTTTGATGACATGACGTATGCCGAAGAAGTCCACCAACAAGAAATCAAAGCGCTCAAGGAAAAGCATCGCCTTGAAATCGCCGCGTTGATTGAACAACACGAACAATTCGTTTTAGAGCTCAAAGCGGCGCATCAAGCAGAAAAAGAAACCCTCATCTCCAAATATGAAACGCAGCTTCGCGACATGATGGAACGTTATGAAACAAAACTCAAGGATACAATTGCTTCTTATGAATTGAAGCTTCATGAGACGATTTCTTCCTATGAGTCCAAACTGGAAGAAACAATCACCCATTATGAGACCAAGCTCTCCGATACCATCACGCAATACGAGCAACAAATTCAAGAGACCAAAGAATCGTATGAAGCCCAACTTCAGGATACTATCCAAACTTATGAAACCAAGGTGGCTTCCTTGATTGCGGCCTATGACGAGAAGATTGAGGTCTTGATTGGCCAATACAATCGCAAATTGGATAGTACCATCCAAGAATATCAAACAAAACTTCAGGAAGCGGAAACGCGCCGACAAAATGAAATCGCAGTTCTCGATGCCACCATTGTCAAACGCATCGATCAGATTCACGAATTGGAGTCAACCATTGACCAAATGATTGCCGATATCAAGGAATCTGAAAAAGAACACGCCTCTCAAATGAACGAGATGTTGGAAAAGAATCAACGCCTCGAAGATGAAAAGAAGTTTGCCAATGCGCAGTTCCTAGCCTTCAAAGCGCAACGTGGACTTTTGTCGGACGAGGATGACTTTACTTCCAAAGATCAATTCCAACGATTGGAATCGGAAATGCAAGCGTATCGAAAATTGTTCAAAGAACAATGGAAAAAAGCCAAGGCTCAAATTCGGGAAAAGGCGAAGAAAGAGATGTTTGGTGAAGTTCAAGAAACATCCAAAGAAGAACAAACCGTTGAAACAGATCAGGAGCAAGACGAACTGAAATCCTAATTTGTTGTCGATGGATAGGGGAAAAAAGTGACGAACAGGATAATGAAGCGACTAAAAATCTTCATGATTTTGATCCTTGTTTTTGGTGTGTTGGCCATTGCCGGAATTGCCAGCAATCCAAACTTTTTTGATCGTTCCTTAGTCATTGGTTCCGCACAAATCATCTTCATTATCTTGGCGGCCATCTTGCTTCTCGTGTTTTTCATCGTCATCGTACGGTCGTTATATAAGGAACGCAAACGATTGCAAATGAATTTGGAGGCAGAACCAACGCCACAACCTACCCCTGAAGTTTCGAGCGAAACGGAAAGCACCCCTGAGGAATATGATTTCCATATCACGATGGAAAAGCAGGAAGAAACCCCAGAAGAAGAGGATGACCGATCCCGCTTTTTCAAGTTGAATCAAATCGATCAATTACCGAAAACAGAAAAGGCCTTTGAAGATGACATCACGCTCGAAGAACTATGCGAAGAATTTCGCAATTTTGCGGCGAGTCAACGAGGTCTTTTTTATGATATCTCCGACATTCGCCGATTTGTCGGTGGACTCGCGGTGAGCCATATCATGATCTTACAAGGCATGTCGGGAACCGGAAAAACATCGCTCGCGTATGCGTTTGGCGATTATATCCAAAATTCCACGGTCGTGGTCCCGATCCAACCGATGTGGAAAGAACGTACCGATTTGATTGGATACTATAATGAGTTTACGAAGAAGTTCAATGAAACCACGTTACTCGAAAAGATGTATGAAGCGAATCAAAGCGAACAGATGTACATTACGGTCTTAGACGAAATGAACATCGCCAGAGTCGAGTACTATTTTGCGGAGTTCTTATCGTTACTCGAACTTCCTGATCCAAGCAAACGCCATCTTGATGTCATCGCCGATGTGTGGGAAACCGACCCTACGCAACTCTCGAATGGAAAATTGATTCTTCCGACGAACATGTGGTTTGTCGGAACGGCCAAT
>JAQVKB010000267.1 GCA_028694875.1 Candidatus Izemoplasmatales bacterium | reverse complement strand
GGCCGTCGACACGGACGACGCGGACGGTATCTTCCGTATGTATACTGTGAACACACACTGTCCGGTGGGGAACGAGATACACGACCTGCTGTCGTCCCGTTTCGACATCGCCATCAGATCGATGATGAACCAGCTGTCGAAAACGACCATAGCGGACCTGGTGTCCGATCTACCACGGAGAAGCCATTTTCACGGAATCGTTACTGAATGCAGATTATACGATGCCAGTCGCCGAAACGGCATCGACGTTCTGCGAAACGATTGTGAATAAAGCCGCGCTCCGAGATGCAACGACGGATGAGGAACGCATCTATCTCTTGGAATCATCGATTCAAGATTACACCCAAGTCATCGTCGATATTCTTTCTCGTTTTTATTTTGAAAGAGCCGTATTTGATGGCAGAAAAGAAACGTTATTCGATGAAAATGAATTGAAAGAAATGATGTTGGATGCGCAAAAAAAGACCTACGGCGACGGACTCGATCCGCAAGTCTTGCATCCATACATGTGGCTATGCAAAGGGCACTATTATAGCGGCGGTCTCTCTTTCTATAACTTCCCGTACGCGTTTGGCTTGTTGTTTGCCAAAGGACTCTATGCGAGTTATCTCGCCAACAAAGAAGCTTTTGTTCCGCTTTACGATGCATTGCTTTCCGCCACCGGGAAAAATTCGGTCGAAAATGCCGCGAAGATTGCAGGAATCGATGTCACGAAGAAAGCGTTTTGGGTTTCTTCCTTGGAACTTCTCAAAGAAGACATCGATTTGTTCTTAAAATTGACGGAATAATTCGATTTTCCCAACAAATATCCAACCTCGTTTGTTTATTTTGTGAAACGATAGGAGGTATTTACGATGTTCTCAACCAATTTATGGAAACGATTTGTTCTTGTTGCTCTGGCATTCGTCTTTGCCAGCGCAATGATGGCGTGTCAAGAAGTCACCACAATCACAACCAATTTACCGACTCCAGATTCAGTGGGGCACTTTGAGAATTATGATCAATTGAAAGCATATCTTTCGTCCTACTATGAGAAAACGAACGATGGCGTCTATTATTTTCGTAATGGTGGCGACTGGGCACTCGCCGAAGCCGATGGTGCCATCACGACCACCATGGCGTCAACACCTTCACAAAATGATGATTCATCCACGGATGCACCCAGCCATTCCGAAACCAACAATCAAGTCGACGGTGTTTCGGAAAGCGATCGCGTGATTACCGATGGATTCTATATTTACCTGGTTAGCAACCAACATTTCTATATTATCGATGCGGAAACGTTAGCAATTGTGTATACGTATCAAGTTGACAATGGCTGGATGCAAGGCCTTTACAAAACCGGTGATAAAGTCGTGTTATTGCTCAGTGAATACAACTATGAAGAAACCCAAACCGAAGATGGTGTTTATTCGTATTGGTATTCCTATTCCTACGGGATTCGCGCGATAGTATTCGATGTTTCGGACGTCAATCAAGTTGAAATCGTCAAACAGATGTATTTTGATTCCACGTATCTTGTAGATACCAGAATGATTGATGGCACAGTCTACTTAATCATGGATAACTACACCATTTATTATGCCTATACGGAAGATCATTTCGTGCCATCCTATACAGATTCGACGGTCGGAGAAGAAGCACTTCAGATTCCAGCGGATCAAATATATTATATGCCAAACGACAATCAGTCGATGGGGTATTTGATTCTTGCTTCCTTCAATGTGGACGATGAGGAAAGTGCGCATGTTAGTGCATATCTCGGTAGTTCTTATCAAATATACATGAGTTTGAATAACCTCTATACTGTGATTTATCGTTATTATTATGATGAAGAACTACAACGTTACAATCAACTTTCATATATCCTTCGCTTCCAAATTGTAGATCACCAATTGGTATTCCAAGCTTCCGCCATCATCGAAGGTATGCCACTCAACCAATTCTCGATGGATGAGTATGATGGTGTATTCCGAATTGCGACGACTTCCTATGAATGGACCAATGAAGGTTCCACGATTACAAACCAAATGTATTTGTTGGATGCCACTTCCGTGGATGGTATGGATACCATTTCAGTTCTCGGCGGACTTGGAAAGCCAGGAGAACGAATCTACGCGGTTCGATACAATGGAGATGCCGCTTATGTGGTAACCTTTGTCAACACAGATCCTTTGTATACTTTGGACCTAAGCGATCCTGAAAACCCAGAAATTGTGGGAGAACTTTTCGAAGAAGGAGTCAGCGATTACCTTCATATCCTTACCGATGACTTGATGGTTGGCGTGGGACGTCAAGCGGTCACTAGCCCGGAAGGATGGACTTATTTTACAGGCGTCAAAGTCGCGCTGTATGATACTTCCGAAGAGGCTGTATCGACCATCGAGACGTATTTGGTGGAAGGGGAATATTCCTGGACGAATGCCGTCTATGATCACAAGGCTTTCGTCACGTATCAACCCGATGGAGCCGACTTTGTGTATGTCGCAATTCCCGTCTCAGAATGGTATGAGTCCTGGTATACCTATAGCCAAAGTGAGTATGTCTTCAAGGTTTCTTTCTCAGGCGACCTCGAACTTGTGACCAA
>JAQVKB010000266.1 GCA_028694875.1 Candidatus Izemoplasmatales bacterium | reverse complement strand
TCCACCGGAATAGGGTAGGACTTCGATGATGGGTTTTGCCTGGAGTAATCGAAGACAACGTGGACATTCTTTTTCTTGGAAAAACATCGATCCGAAATTCGTTTCTTGCGCAAAATAACAGCCACAGGAGACACATTTCATGGACGATTCCACTTTTCAATTTCATGGATAGATTCGACCATGGCACGCGTTTTTGAACTCGCTACAAATACAATATCTCCATGAGGAGTGTCCAAACTCCTCCCCACCCTGCCACTGATTTGTATTAGCGTTTCTTTTGAGAACACGGGATGATCCGCAAACAAAACAAGGCAATCCAAACGAGGAAATGTCACACCACGTTCTAATAAGGTGGTTGTTACCAACACAGAAAAGTCGCCACGATCAAATCGTTTTAAGACGCTTTGACGGTCATTCGACGAAGCATGGATTCCCTCTGCGTTTGGAAATTCCTTTTGAATGGAGTGGAGCACAAGCGGCAGTATCGTTTTGGTGGGAACGAAAACAAAAACTCGATGCGAATCATCGACCCATTTTCGCAGACATCGGATTACCTTCTTGGGCAAGACTCTTTGCGCTATCGCTTTCTCCAAATTCACCACGTGTACAAGCGCTGGTAAATCGAGGTTATGATCATGGAACCGACGTGTAACAGAAATTTTGGTCATCTGAAGCGACATCATTCTTGGCATCAGCGATGGATGTGTGGTTGCACTCATAAACACGATTTTGCCTTTCTTGGTGAGGGAGCGAATGGCCCAAATCCATAATAATTCATCAATGGTTAATGGAAATGCATCTGTTTCATCGATAAGGATGAAGTCAAACTCCGCGACATAATGAGCGAGTTGTTGAATCGTTGTAACGACGATAGAGGCATCCTCATCGTCATGGCATTGTCCATAGATTGCCTTGATGACTGTGTATGGAAACGCCGCTGTCAATCGCCGATAAAGTTGTAAGACAATTTCTATACGAGGAATGGCAAATGCGATTCTCTCATTCCGATTCAACGCGTCAAGAATCGCTTCGAAAACCATCTCCGTTTTTCCAGCGCCAGTTACCGCGTGCAAAAATACATGTCTTCCTCGAGACAGTGAATCCTTGATTTCGCTCGCTGCTCGCGCTTGTTCATTCGTGAGCGGGTAACGGAGATCGAGTTTGTGATGGCGGATTGTCAGGCTTCGATGAGTCAAGTTCTGCGTATGCAAACTATCGGAAGAACAGCGGCGACAACGCCAGACTCCCCTCACCTCTTGGACAATCCATTCTT
The DNA here is from genome assembly GCA_028694875.1 of Candidatus Izemoplasmatales bacterium. Classification (GTDB taxonomy): domain Bacteria; phylum Bacillota_I; class Bacilli_A; order Izemoplasmatales; family Hujiaoplasmataceae; genus JAHIVB01. The sequence goes on along the minus strand of JAQVKB010000266.1, from coordinate 1,318 downwards.
GGGTGGCTTGGCACCGCTCGCATTTGTATGGGTTCACAAGAGCAGGTTCGTATGAACTTGTACGATATAATATTTGTTCTTTCATGAAAAACACCATCCCATGTTACGCACGGGATGGTGTCATTCCTTATATCACAATATTGACAATTTTATTGGGAATGATAATGATCTTTCGAATCGGTTTTTCCTCGATCAAAGTACGGATTTTTTCCGTTGCCAAAGCGGCCTCTTTGACGACAGTTTCAGGACTGTCTGTTGGCATCGTCAACTTGTCGCGCACTTTTCCGTTGATGGAAATCACGATTTCGACCATGTCTTCTACCAACTTGGATTCATCATAACTCGGCCACGGTTCAAAGACAAGTCCGTTTTCATGTCCGAGCATCTCCCACAATTCTTCGGTGATGTGCGGTGCGATTGGATAGAGCAGGCGTAGCATTTGTTCATACGCTGATTTCGGGACGAACTCCAAGGAACCGAGTTCATTCGACAACGTCATCAATTTGGCGACGGCCGTATTAAACTTCATGTTTTCCAAGTCGTCAGTGACACCTTTGATTGTTTTATGAACCATCGTATCCGTTTCTTTGGTCAATGCAACATCGGTCACATGTTCGTACATCCGCCAGAGTTTATCCAAAAATCTTCGACAACCTTTGACCCCATTGTCATTCCATGGGGTTGGCATTTCGTAGTCGCCAATAAACAGGATATAGGTACGGAGCGTATCCGCACCGTATTCTTCAATGATATCGAGTGGGTTGACGACATTTCCTTTGGATTTCGACATTTTTTCGCCGTCGGAGCCTAAAATCAACCCTTGAGCCGTTCTTTTTTTGTAAGGTTCGGCATGAGGAACAGCGCCAATATCATGCAAAAACAAATTCCAGAATCGGGAATAGATCAGATGGCGCGTGACATGTTCCATTCCGCCATTGTACCAATCGACTTGACCCCAGTAATTCAATTTCTCTTGGCTTGCAATCGCGTTCGAATTATGGGGATCCATATATCGCAAGAAATACCAACTCGACCCAGCCCATTGTGGCATCGTGTCGGTTTCGCGTTTGGCGGGACCGCCACACTTCGGGCAAGTGGTATGGACATAGCTTTCAATGCCCGCCAAAGGACTTTCACCCGTATCCGTCGGCATAAAGGAATCGACCATCGGCAATTTGACGGGAAGGTCTTCATAGGGAACCATCACGGTACCACAATGATCACAATACACAATCGGGATGGGTTCTCCCCAATAACGTTGACGATTGAACGCCCAATCCTTCATTTTGTAGGTCTTTGTGGCTTCGCCAAGACCTTC
>JAQVKB010000017.1 GCA_028694875.1 Candidatus Izemoplasmatales bacterium | reverse complement strand
ATTCAAAGAAACTGGGGTTTTCGAAATCAATGGTTTGGCCTCCTTGTTGCAACAAAACTTGGATTTCCAACGACTTCGTGAAAAACAAGTGTTCGTCACGCTTTCGGATGGTGGTGAAACGAATGAAGGCATCTTTGGATTGATGAAGGCCACGTATCAGCATTATATCAAAAAAGATTCGAAAGTCGTCTATGCCCCACTCCATGATGTGGAAGACAACGAAGCGGTTATTCGCCAGATATTGGCTTCATGCTCGATTCCAATTGCGTTTGCGCCCCAAAAGATGGAAGACCATCAATACTTCGATGGCGGTGTGTACGACAATGTTCCCGTCCAGCCCTTGATCGATTCGGGTTGTGACACGATTATCATCATTCATCTCAATCTCATCCAATTTTTTGATCCTAAGAAGTATCCAAATACGAAATTCTATGAAGTGCGTGTTCCAAAAATGTTGGGAGGCGTCTTACGTTTCGAACCCGAAAAAACGAGAAAGCTATTCGAACTCGGTCACGATACTACCATCGATTATTTTTTGGATCATCCTTTTCAAATCGAATAAGGAAAGTCCTCCTTGGCCACGTAATATGGTCTCAAAAAGGAGGACTTTTTTGATGCAGAAAATCATCGTTTTTTGCCTAGCTTTTTGGATTGTGATGACATCGATGCCTTTGATTTGCCGTGCGGAGGAGTATACCTCATATCAAGAAATCGTGTTTGATGACGATGATGCGATTTTACTCAAATCGCTGACAGAAGAAGATTACGCAACGTATTATGCTTTGCTCGACGAACCAAGAATGTGGGGTTGGCAAATTGGTGTAGTCATGAAGAACGAGACGCTGGAGTTTATCTCGGAGACCAAATTAAGAATTGTCAATGACGGGTATTCAACGATCCGTCATGACATCACGTTGACCACGAAGGAAGAGACCAAGTTCCAACTGAGCGCTTCGGGGGGTGTCAGTGTGGAGGTAAAAGGCGATATCAAGAAGTTCAAAGGGACCATTGACGCGAACATTAAGGCTGAAATCGCTTATACAAAAACAACCACGAGTTCGGAAACGTATACGTTTGAAATCGATGTCGATCCAGAAACCTATGTTCGGATCGTGACCCGGGGGAAAGGCGAATTATCGAACGGTGTCGCCAAGCATTATTTTCTATGGATTGAAACCAAAAGGGGCGGATGGGAAACTTTTGTCGTGACGACGGAGTATTACGAGATCATCAAGGAGAAAATCGCATGAAGTCCGTTCGATGGGCCATCATGGTGATTTCCTTCTTTGCAGTGATCGTCCTTATCCTCCTTCCCGAAGATTCTGAAATTCGCATTTTTACAATTCCTTCCACGTACTCCATTTCATGGGGGAGGGATGAATCCACATGGCGTTTTCCGATTTATGTGAGTAAAGCGTCGCCATGGTTTGAAGATTCGTCCTACGTTGTGAGCGCGATGCTCATTGACGATAGTTTTGAAATCCCTTGCGAAGTGACACAGTTTCTGTCCACGGATTATGAACTCGCGTATTTGTCGTTGAAATATCAGGAGATTCTCGTCGAAATCCATCTGGACGTGCTCTCAGAGAATACCTGGTCTTTGCGTGGAAATGATGTCTCACTACGTCTTCGTTGGGAAGGAGATCATGAGTATACCTTCAGGGTAGGTTCATTATGGATTGAGAAAAGAGTCCAAGATGTGGGATTATCACTGGTCGCTTTGAGCGGGATTTCAACCTCCGAGATTCCTCTTGAGGGGGTTTTGATGAGTGTTGCGAATCAAACACAACAGAATATCTACATTCACGATATTACGCCCGGTGTCGGGCATGTATCCATCGCGTATTCCGAGATTCAATCGGCCAATGACCTTGTTCCCCAGTCTCGATGGTTGGAAGATTCTTCCGAATTTGTGGAGATCGAGAGCGTCATCATCCTCCCTCCGATGTCGACAATGACGTTTTATCTTCCGTTGATGACGACGGAAGATAAAACCCCTCCAGAATCTTTTTTCCTCAAACTAGATTTTGAATGGATGAATCAAGCATACCATTACACCACCGATGATTTCTTGTTTTATCATCAGCTCGTGATGGAGGTGACAAGTGATGATGTCGTCTTCGCCTTCGATACACATTAAGTCGTTGTCCAAACGATATCGGCATCAAGAAGTGTTTGCCAATCTCGAGGATCAATTTCTTCCAGGGAAGTTGCACCTCCTCACTGGACCGAATGGATGTGGAAAAAGCACGTATTTGAAATGCATGATGGGGATTGTTTCCTATGAGGGTCGTGTTGAAATTCAAGCGAAACGGATTGGATATGCTCCGGAAAAATATATACTTCCTGAGTTTGCGACATTCGTCGAGTTTATGGGATGTTTGGGTCGCATCAAAGGACTGGAAAAAGCGCAAACGAAAGAGGCCCTACAAAAGTGGACTTCGCTCTTTGGATTGGAACCGTTTCATCATACGCCCATGGCCAGATTGTCGAAAGGAACTCAGCAAAAAATCAATTTGATGCAAGCCTTGATCCACGAGCCTGAAATCATACTGTTGGACGAACCTTTTGACGGACTCGACCAAGAGACGATGTCAACCTTACTCGCAGAATTGATTCGAGAAGCCAAAGACAGAGTCATCATTATCACGACGCATCAACCCGAATCGTTTTCTGGGCGAAAAAAACAAATTCATGCGATGAAGAAAGACAAAGACCTCGATGTTTAGTTGGATTTGCTTGGCTTCCCTTTCTTTATGGAATCGCCGATATCGCATCACGATGGGGATTCTCTTGATATTATCCCTCGGCTGGTTGGTGATGTCCTCCCGTGTATTTTCGCCTCCACAGGAAAGAATTCTTTTTGCTGAGATGTGGATTCCATCTTTCCATCAAGATGCGATGCTTTATGCAAAATTCGTTTTTCCCCTATGGTCGATTCTTGCGTTTGGATGGCTGGATTCCGCGGAAGCTCAATCACTGGATCTCATGATTCGAATCCACAGATTTCCTCGATGGCCCCATTATTGGATTCGAATCATGTTCGTGATGGGACAAGTTCTTTGGGTCATTGGATGGTATATGTTAGTCTATGCAGGGCTTCTCAAAATAGGATATTCTTCGTTTTCAATGGCAATGTGGCATCGTGAAGAAGTGATCCTACTGTTGATCATTTGTTTCTGGTATGGCGCTTTGTCTTTGTGGATTACAATCCTCGTGAAGCACATTTCTTCTGTATTCATTCCGATGTTACTATATTGGTCTCAAATCTATTGGTTTCAGTCTTCTTGGATTCCATCTTCATGGAAACAAGTACTACAATCAATTTTCCCCTCCCTCGAGATCAGTCTCTCCCCTGAATGGCGGATCCAGTTGATCCTATCATGCATCACCATCATGGTGTATTTGACGATTTCATGGCTCGCGATGACGCTTCGGTATTCTCCGAAATCTTCCTCAAAGTCTGTTCAAATGTAAAAGCGTTTCCGCATTGGATTTCGTTTTAATTCGTTGAAACAATATAGCTTCAGTGATATAATTGTCATATCAACAAAACGCGTAAGCGTTCGGGAGGATTTCTTATGTGCGGAATCGTTGGTTACATTGGACATCGAAAAGCATCAGATATCATATTATCTGGACTAGAAAAACTAGAATATCGTGGCTACGACTCTTGCGGCATATGCTTTCTCGACGACCTGAGCCACGATTTTGTCATGTATAAGGATAAAGGACGCGTCAGACATTTGATTGACGATTTCGACTACTCGATGAGCAACCATCTTGGCATCGGGCATACGCGATGGGCTACCCATGGGAAACCCAATCAAATCAATTCTCACCCGCATTTTTCATGGAATCAACGTTTTGCCTTGGTTCATAATGGGGTCATTGAAAACTACAAAGAATTGATTGCAAAATACCTTCCCAATGCCGATTTTGTCAGCGAAACCGATACCGAAGTAATTGCGACGCTCATTGAACATTTCTCCAATACACTCTCTGTGGAAGAAGCAATTCGGAAAACACTCTCGTTGATTGAAGGATCCTATGCGTTATTGATCCTAGACACTCAACATCCTGAATTTATTTACGCGGCGAAAAATAAGTCTCCCCTGCTCATTGGCGTTGGGGAAAAGGGTGTCACGCTTGCCTCAGATGTGATGGCATTGGTCGGCAACGCCGACAAATACATGCCCATCGAAGACAAAACATTCACAGTAGTTGAAAAAACAGAAGACAGTTATCAATATCGTCTTTGCGATATTATCGGCTCCCCGGTCGAAGAATCCTTCATGGAAATGAACATCGTATTGGAGGAAATTGGAAAAGCAGGTTATTCGCATTATATGCTCAAAGAGATTTGCGAACAGCCCAGTGTCGTTCGGAAAATCATTTCCAAATACATGAATGACGATGTCTTTTCCATTGATCCCAAAGCCTTGTCGATTGTGCAAAATGCAAAACGCATCTACATCATCGCCGCGGGTACCAGCATGCATGCGGGTTATGTTGGAAAATATTATTTTGAGAACATTGCGAAAGTACCAGCCGAAGTGTTTATCGCTTCGGAATTTGCCTACAATATGCCTTTGCTGGTTGAAAATTGTGCATTCGTCTTTATTTCACAATCTGGTGAGACCGCCGACTTAAGAGCTTGCCTGGTCAATGTCAAAGCGCTTGGGTATCCCACGCTTACAATCACGAATGTCCCTACATCCACATTGGCAAGGGAAGCCGACGCTTTCTTGGAAATTTTCGCGGGTCCAGAAATTGCGGTTGCCTCGACGAAAGCTTACGTTGGCCAAGTTGCGATTCTTTTGGTAGTCGCCTATGTCATGGCGAAGAAAAAGCCTTTTGATTTGCATCACGAATTGTCTCGTGTTGCCGTGGCAATGGAAGCCATCATCGACAAACGCGAATACGTCCATAGTTTGGTCGGCGAAAAACTGACCAAACGCAACTGTTTCTATATCGGGCGCGGGTTAGATTATTACACTTGCTTGGAAGCGGCGCTCAAACTCAAAGAAATTTCCTATATCCAAACAGAAGGCTTTGCGGCAGGCGAATTGAAACATGGGACCATTGCCTTAATCGAAGATGGCGTTCCTGTGATTGCGATTATTTCGCAACATGCGATCAATAACAACACTCGCGCCAACATTCGTGAAGTTCATTCGCGTGGCGCAGAAGTCCTCGTGATTAGTTTGAACAATGTGAGTGAACTAACCGATGAAATCGTGTTAATGGATGTGCATGAATCGTTGTCACCAATGGTAACAGTCATTCCAACACAACTGATTTCATTCTACTCCGCTTTGGATCTTGGAAAAGATATCGATAAACCTCGAAACTTAGCTAAATCCGTCACAGTGGAGTGACACGTTGATTGGGGGGAACTAACGTGGGTAAATATTTTGGAACCGATGGTATTCGGGGAAAAGCTTATGAACAATTAACTTTTGAACTTGCGTTCAACCTTGGGAAAAGTTTGCTGGTATTGCATCGTCGTCAACTGGTGATTGCTTGTGACACGAGAGAGTCTTCATCGATGCTTGTGGACGCGGTCAAACAAGGTGCCAAAATCAGTGGCATTGATGTCTTGGATTTGGGAGTGCAGCCAACACCAAAATTGAGTTATATCTCTCGGAAGCAACAAGCGATTGGCGTGATGGTGACAGCGAGTCACAATCCTTATCATGACAATGGCATCAAAGTGTTCGATGCTGGGGAAAAGCTGTTTGAAGAACGAGAATTGGCCATTGAAAGTGCGATGGATGGAAATACTACTCTGGAGAAACCGATTCGTGTTGGCAAGGACTTGCCTGCGATCGCGGACGAAGCGCTTTATCATAGCCTCTTCTCACCCTTTCTTCAGAAAACCCCCTTTCGAATTGGCATTGATCTCGCCAATGGGGCAACGGTGGCGACCGCGGAAAAGCTCTTTTCTGAAGTCGCAAAAGAACTCGTCGTTTTGTCAAATCATCCTGATGGAAAAAACATCAATGTCGCTTGTGGGTCCACACATCCCGAAGCGTTGATTCATACGGTATTATCACATCAACTAGATTTGGGTTTTGCCTTTGATGGCGATGGCGATCGTGTCATCTGCATCGGCAAAGATGGTCGCCTTTATGATGGCGACATGATGATTTATGCGATAGCCCGTACTATGAAAGAACAAGGACATTTGAAGAATAGCCTTGTCATCTTGACAAAGATGAGCAATCTTGGTATTATCAAGGCCTTCAAGAAGCATCGCATCGAAGTAACTCAAACACAAGTTGGCGACAAATACGTGCTCGAAGAAATGCTCAAGTCGGATGCCGTGATTGGTGGCGAAGCCAGCGGACACATCATCAACCGCGCACTACTCGATACTGGAGATGGTGTTCTTAACGCGATTTACTTGACGCATTTATTGGCCCTTTCCAATACGACGTTGGAAGAAATCACCAAAGACGTCTCAATCTATCCCGATAAACTCGTCAATTTGCGCGGTGTCGACAAAACGTTGGCGAAACACCCACTCATTCTAGAACTGGTCGCACAAATCGAACAAGAACTAGGGTCGGACGGATATGTTTTGGTTCGTCCTAGTGGAACTGAGCCTTTGCTTCGTATCAGTGCTTCCGCAAAAACAAAAGAACAAGTTGAGGACATCATCGCTCGAATTGTCGAGACGATAGAGTCTCTTTCCCAAGGGGTGAAACGATGAAACGATATGCCATTATCCTCGCCGCAGGCAAAGGAACGCGAATGAAGACGGAATTACCGAAATGCGCGTACCCATTACTCCGCAAACCAATGATTGCCTATATAGTTGAAAACATTCAGAACACAGGTCTTTTTGATGAAATTTTGGTGGTCGTCGGCCATAAACGTGAGGTAATTCGCGATATTTTGGGAGACAAAGTCACTTATGTCGTCCAAGAAGAGCAATTAGGAACGGGTCATGCGGTCATGGTTTGCGAACCATTTTTGGCCGATCGCAATAGCGATTGTATGATTCTTCCAGGGGATATGCCACTCGTGGATACGAAATTGATTGAAAATGCGATTCAGCAACATGCGGAACGACGTCATGATTTGACAATTGTCACCACCAAAGTCGAAGACCCCGATGGATATGGACGTATCATCCGCAACGATTCTGGCTATTTGGATGCCATCATTGAACACCACGAAGCAACCTCTTCGCAACGTACAATCAATGAAATCAATACCGGAATCTATGTTGGCAAAGCTTCCGTGGTTTTTGATGCGCTGTCGAAGATTAACGCTCATAATACCAAAAACGAGTATTATTTGACGGATATCGTTGGCGTGATGAAAGCCAACAAGGATGTCATCGGTACCTATTTCCTTAAGGAGTCTTACAAGGCGATGGGTGTCAATGATCTTTATGCTCTATCGATTGCGGAAGCGAAACTTCGTCTCAATATCAACAAAGAATTGATGCTCAAGGGCGTCGCGATGATCAACCCGGAAACGATTACGATTGGTCATAACGTCATCATTGAAGAAAACGTCATCATCCATCCGAACACCTATATCACAGGAAACTCCATCGTTCGCAAAGGGGCTCAAATTGGACCGAACACGGAAATCCATGAAAGCATTATTGGAGAGGGCGTTTTGTGCCGTCATTCGCTCGTCTACAATTCGATCGTTGAAGAAAAGACGACCGTAGGTCCCTTCGCGCACTTGCGCGATGGCGCTCATATCGGTCCGAAGAACCGGATTGGCAATTTTGTGGAAGTCAAGAAATCGACCACCCAAGAAAACACCAAAGCCTCTCATCTTGCCTATATTGGCGATGCGACTGTCGGTAAGAACGTGAACTTCGGTTGCGGATCGATTACCGTCAACTACGATGGCAAGAACAAATATCAAACCACTATTGGGGACGATGTTTTCATCGGCTGCAATGTCAATTTGATTGCGCCTATCCAAGTGGAGGATAATGCCTTAATTGCCGCGGGATCGACGCTCAACAAGAATGTGCCCAAGGGTTCCCTCGCGATTGCACGAGCGTATCAAGTCAACAAAGAAAATTATATCCGCGACAAAAACAAAGACGACGAAAAATACTAAATCTTTTGTTTGACAAATGTCCGTGGATATACTATAATAAAACAGGCTTAAACGTAGAAAGAAGAAGTACCCCTTCTCACCCGATTGCAAGATCAATGGGTTGACGCTACCGACATGAATCGACATGACGAGTGGGTACTTTACGTGCCCACTTTTTCTATTTTGAACAACCAGGAGGTGTTTCTTATTCTATACAACAATGCAAAACCGGTCAAAAAAGACACGACGCCCATCAATGACGAAATTCGTGTAAGGGAAGTCTTGTTAATCGGCGCGGATGGTCAACAGCACGGCAAAATGCCGACGCGACAAGCCCTCGGAATCGCCGCAGATCAAGGCCTTGACCTTGTGATGGTTGCGCCAAATGGCAATCCACCGGTATGCAAACTAATGGACTATTCGAAGTTCCGTTATGAACAACAACGCAAAGCACGGGAAGCGCGGAAGAACCAGAAGATTGTCGAACTCAAAGAGATTCGTCTGACCGCCGTCATCGACACCCACGACTTCGAAACCAAATTGAGAAACGGCGTCAAGTTTTTGGAAAAAGGCGACAAACTGAAAGTTTCAGTCCGTCTCCCCAACCGCGCCGGAAAAATTCTCATCCAACAAGGGAAAGAAGTTCTTGACCGTTTCCTCGCAGGATGCGCCGAAGTCGGAGAAATCGAGAAGTCTGTAACCCATGAAGGAAGATACATTACCATGAATTTGGCACCCAAGAAAAAAACCGCGTAAGGAGTGAACGACTATGCCAAAAATGAAGTCCCATTCGGGAACGAAGAAAAGATTAAAAAGAACCGCAACAGGCCAACTAAAACGCTCGAGCACGTTCCACGGGCATTTGATGAGCCATAAATCGCCGAAGCAAAACCGCCAGGCGCGCCGGACTGAAATCGTCCATCCGTCCGATGTAAAACGGATCAAACATCAAGTACCGTACTTGTAATCAGGAGGAACATTACCCATGCCGAGAGTCAAAGGTGGATACACCACCAGAAGAAGAAGAAAGAGCGTCCTAAAGCTTGCGAAAGGCTATTACGGCGCCAAACATTTATTGTTCAAGACTGCCAAAGAGCAAGTCATGAACTCCTTGGCTTACGCCTACCGCGATCGTCGTCGTAAAAAACGCGACTTCCGCAAATTGTGGATTACTCGTATCAACGCAGCCGCAAGACTCAATGATCTCTCTTATTCCAGATTGATCAATGGTTTGAACGTCGCGAAGATCGAAGTCAACCGCAAGATTTTGGCAGACATCGCCATCAATGATCCCGCGGGATTCAAAGCGCTTTGCGACCAAGCCAAAAAAGCACTCGCGAAATAATACAATGAAAAGTCTAGCAATAGACTTTTTTTGTTTCTTTTCCGATTTGTAAAACTTCGCAAGAAGGTTGTAATCAAGCAACAAATTTGATACACTTAAAGGGTAGAACAAGGGGGCTTACTTATGGAATCTAGCATCCGCGTCGATGGAATTACGAAGACGTTCCATTTATCCAAAAAACAACGACGCATTGAACATACTACTGAAACCACCAAAGTCGCAGTCAATCAACTCTCTTTTGAAGCTTTTCCAGGAGAAATCTATGGATTACTAGGACCCAACGGTGCGGGAAAAACAACAACACTCCGGTGTATCTCAACCTTGATTCGTCCCGATCAAGGAGATATTCATATCGATGGACATAGTGTCTTAACCGATCCAGATGGCGTACGCAGAGTGATTGGATTTTTGACCAGCGATTTAAAATTGGAAGACTTCTTTACGCCAAACTACTTGTTTGATTATTTTTCTGCGCTCCACGGTATTCCTGAAGCACGACGAAACGAGCGGAAACAATCGTTATTCCAACGATTTGGAATTGATAAATTTGCCGAGGTCAAGGTCGGCGAACTTTCCACGGGCATGCGACAAAAAATCCAAATTGCGATTTCACTTGTCCATGACCCTGACATCATTGTTTTTGACGAACCCACGAATGGGCTCGATATTGTGACGGCAAAAGTCGTCACCGATTACCTCAAAGAACTCCGAGAACGTGGAAAAACCATCATCGTAAGTACGCATATTTTCTCTTTGGTCGAAAAAATTTGCGACCGCGTTGGCATCATTATTAACGGCAAACTCGTGTATACGGAAACCATGGAGAGACTCGCAGAGAAGACCGATGATTTTGAATCCTTTTTCTTCGACCTGTATGCTTCGGAAAGTGAGGAAACTTTATGAAAAATATCCTCACGATTTTCAAAAAAGAATGGGATCGCGTCATCAAAGATCGACGTTTAATCCTCAGTGTGATGATTCTTCCGGGTTTGATGATTTTCATGATTTACACGTTTATTGGAATGGCACTCGATAATACTATCAACCAAGCCATTGTGAATGTCGCGATCGTCAACCCCACGGCCGCATTCTCACAAATATATCAGGCGGGAGAAACGACCGATAACCTGAATGTCATTACCATCACAGCGGATCAAGTAGCCGACTATGAAGCCCAAATTGACGCCGAAACTTTCGAATTACTGATTATATTCAGTGACAATTTTGAAACCTATGATGGCACAGGCGACAAACCCACCGTGACGCTGTATGGCAATAGCAATTCGATGAATGGAAGCGCAGTTTATTCGCGCTTTGCGGGATATGTTTCCGCATATCAAACAGCCCTCAGCACGACCTATTTCACGACCGTGTGGAGTGGAACTCCCGTGGATCCCAATGTTCAGACGGGCTCCATGATTTCTTCGATGTTGCCGATGCTGGTCGTGATGTTCTTATTTTCAGGCGCATTGTCGATTGGACCGGAATCGATTGCGGGTGAAAAAGAACGGAACACCATCTCAACCTTGTTAATTACCCCTGTCAAGCGTAGCGAGATTGCGCTTGGAAAGATCCTATCCCTTTCCGTG
>JAQVKB010000016.1 GCA_028694875.1 Candidatus Izemoplasmatales bacterium | reverse complement strand
CCTAAGTATTGATCAAGATTGACGACAGAATCATCAATGATCGGTTCGGTGGCATCATCCACCAAAACGAGACCCAAATTTGTCAAACTACTTCCACCAAGAAATGGTAAAAATAGCATTTCTGCCCCTGTCGCTTGCAACGCAAGTGTTTCCACATCAATCGTTGAAGTCACAGCGGATTCGCTGTTGAGCAACGTTGTTTGGCTATCTGCGTTTGAATTCGTAGGAACGTAGGTGATTTGGTCGCACCCACCTAGCACAAACAAAAAGAGCGTGAGAGAAAGCAGTTTCCAGTGTTTTTTCATGTAGTACCTCCAAGTTTGTAATACCATTGTATCATGTCATTGTGGTATTGATATTGATATACGAAGGAAAGAGTGGGTTTTATTGGTAAAGTAATGAAAAAGTAATATATACTTTCTTAATACAATCCGGTTGTACCAAAAAAACAGTGCATGGATTCCATGCACTGCCTTGTTTCTGAATTTTATAGATTGCTCGTTTCTACCGTTGGAACATTGCCAGTGATGGCATCAAATGGATTCCACTTTCCAGAAGAATTTTTTCCATTGCGGCCATGTCCAGGCATCATTGGATTTTCTACGGATGTAAAATCATCTTCCGAAGCGGCTTGATTTCCTTTGTAACCACGTCCACCTGCCATCGAAGACATATGTCCGTTTTCATTGATCACGTACGCGTAGTGATACATCCCGAGGTTTCCATCATAAGCAACATTCACTTCCAATTCGCCATCTTTGGTGACGTTTCCTGAAGTCATTTGATAACGAACCATAAAGTGATTTCCTGCCGAAGCATTGACGCGTTCGACATTCATTTGGAGCGAAGCGGTGTCGTTTTCAGTTTCAATATCCGCAGTCAACGTATTATTGGCAATCTGAACTTTCACGAGACCGTTATTCACAACATTGCCTTGGTCAGAAACACGATATCGGAACTGTTGTTGGGAAGTGAGCGATTCATTGGTGACTTCGACTTGAATATCGTTGTCGCTATGGACGATGAGCCAATCGACTTCGGTTTCGTCGCCATAAAATATACCTTCCACCGCAAACGATCGGTCGTCATGAACCAGGATACCTTGTAAGGATACATTGGCATCTACGGTTTCAAGATTATAGTAGAAATGATATTCCATCAAATTGCCAATCAAATCGATGTTGCGATAAAGCATGCAGTAGGAGTAGGATTCATTATCTGAATCAACTACGGCGGTTACCATCGTATCGGTATCGCCTAACACCACTTCCATCATATTCAAATATTGATTGACGACATCGATTTGATCTTCGATGAGGATGTTCTCTGAATCCGCAAGCGGAACGATTTGGAATGCGGTTTCGATAATCGAGGCATCTTCTACAAGTGATACGGCTGAAACAGCTTGAAACATCAAGAGTTGCTCGTCTGTCGAAAATGGGATGTCATCCGATTGGTTTTGAATCGAAGTGTAGATTCCTAGCGACAAAAGTCCCACAAACAAAATCGAGAAAGTATACGACAAGATGCGTTTCATGGACCAAGCGGTCGCTTTCGATGGCATGGCATCTTCAAGCGGAAGGACATGAATCGAAGACAAATCAATGCGATGCTTGACATCTGGCATTTCGGCGATGGCCTTGGCTTTCAGTTTTTCTTTGAGTTGTTTCGTGGTCATTGGTCTTCGCCTCCTTCCAGGTGTTGCTTCATTTTGCGAATGGCCTTGTTATAGATCCATAATACGGTACCGAGTGGTTTTTCAACCGACGCGGCTATTTCTTTGAATTTGAGATCCGATACGATGTGCAACAGGACGATTTGGCGTTCTGTCGAATCTAGGGGTTGGATCATTTCCTCGATTTCATAGGGAATCGCTTCTTTTTGTTCTTGGGCCTCGTCAAAGACATAGCCCTGTTCCATCGGGTCATATACGCTTACTGATTTTGTTTTGCGATAAAAATCAATCGCGACGTTTTTGGCAATTTGATTCAGCCATGCGTTGAAATTCCGCCCTTTTTGATAGGAACGGATGTTTTTGAGCATTTTGATGTACGTATCTTGCATCAAATCCTCGGTTTGCGACTTATCATGAACAATCGATATAATCATCGAAAACACGCCGCGTTTGGTGTGTTCATAGATGATTTCGAATGCCTTGTCGTCTTTTTCGATCAGCAAGTCAATATAATCGTCGAAGTTGATGTTCTCCACACAATCACCGCCTCGAAGATTATTATATCATATTTGGTTTTGGATGACGCCATAGCATAAGGCTTCGACATATATACGTGATTCAAATAGCCTTTATTGGAGAAGTTGTGAAATCGTTCATCCACATTTACAAAGAACGCTAATTCCTTTATAATGGTGATATTGAAGAGAATAGGTGGACGATCATGAAATCGCGTGTATGGGAACTTGACTTTTTACGAGGGCTGTCGATTATTTTAATGGTGTTTGATCATCTGATGTACGATTTAAAATCCTTGCCCTATTGGTTTGCGGATTTTCGCGATGTCAATCATCCCATCGGCAATTGGCTCCAAGAAGCTGCCGTGTGGTATTGGAATTCTTGGTTACGTGCGGATTTCCATTTTGTTTTCGTGAGCATTTTTCTCTTGGTATCAGGAATCAGTTTTACGTTTAGTCGATCGAACTGGATTCGTGGGATGAAATTTACCCTTGTCGCCGTCTTGATTTCCGTCGTCACGATGGGTGTCGAAATGTTGTATGGCCTCGACATTGGCATCATCTTCGGGATTATCCATATGTTTGCCGTTGGAACGCTTCTCACGCTGTTGGTTCGAAAAATCTGGAATAACGACGTCTTTATTTTGATTCTCGGTGTCGCCATTGTGGCCTATGGAGTCTCGTTCCATTTCTGGGATGTTCCGTATTATGCCAATCTATCTTGGGAAGCCATCCCGAAAATCATCATTGGAATCAGAGGGTATGGCGCCGATCATTTTGGGATATTCCCTTACGTCGGGATGATCATGATTGGAACCGTCATTGGCAATATATTTTATAAGGATAAGAAATCGTTGCTTCCGAAGTGGGATGGAAAATGGAATCGTCCATTTCAAGCGGCGGGAAGATATACACTTTGGATTTTTGTAGTTCACCAACCCGTCATCATGTTGTTGGTTGTCATACTTGGAACGATTTTCGGTTACCATTTTGAATAGGAGACAACGATGAATGTCAAAACCTCGATGTATGCCATCGTCAAAGAAACGGCCTCACAATACCCTTTTTCGCATGCTTTACTATTTCAAAATCAATATGTTGATTACCAAACGCTGATTTCGAAGATTGAATCATTTGCCAGCGGATTGGCGTCATTAGGGATTCAAAAAAATGACACTGTTACGATGGCGATGCCCAACATTTTTGAAGCCATCTACGCATTTTACGCCGTCAATTCCCTGGGTGCGATTGCCCATTTGGTTCATCCTTTGACGCCGGTTAATCAAATGCAACGATTCATGGAGAAAACAAGATCGAAGACGATCATCATCGTCGATACTTTCTTCGACCATTATGCCAAATTATTGGAAGACGCTTCCATCACGATGATTCTAGCCAATCCCACGGATTCGCTTGGTTTTGTCAAGAAAATTGGATATCGTGTCATCAATCGCAAAAAATTGAAACACATCGCGTGGAACGAACGCGTCCTTCGTTTCCGTCAACTTTACCTAGAAGGTATCACAGTGGCTATCGAGAAAGAGGCGACGGAAACATCCATCTATTTGCATAGTGGGGGAACTTCTGGTGAACCAAAAACGATTGCGTTATCGGACTTTGCGGTCAATTCTTTGGCTTCCAAAACTTCCTATATTTTAGGGGAAGATCATTTCAAAGATCGCCATATGTTGGCCGTGCTCCCTCTATTCCAAGGGTTTGGACTTTGCATGGGAACCCATGCCATGTTATCGTTTGGTGGTGTGGACACCTTGATGCCCAAATTTGATGCGGATCAAGCGATTGAACTCATCAAAAAGAACCAAATCAACTATGTCATTGGAGTACCCTCTCTTTTTGAAAGTTTGATGTCGAAACCAGAAATTCGCGGGGCGCATTTGAAAAACATCCATCAAGCTTTTGTGGGTGGCGATTATGTGGCGATGGATCTCAAACATCGCTTCGACAAATTGATGAAAGAATATGGATCGAAGGCGCGTTTGCTCGAAGGATATGGATTAACAGAAGTTGTCACGGTATGTGCGGTGAATACGTTAAAGGATCACCTACAAACAAGTGTTGGAAAACCGCTTCCTGGACTCGAAGTAGCCATCGTATCGGTCGAAGATCGAAAGGTGCTTGGACCCAATGAGCCAGGCGAAATCATCGTTCATGGAAACACGATGATGAACGGATATCTGGAAGGAAATGACAAGGGGGTTTTCTTCCAAATAGGTACGAAAACATGGGTGCTAACAGGCGACTTTGGTTTCATCGATGAAGAGGGCTATGTCCATTTCAAACAACGGCTGAAACGGATTATCAAAGTGTCAGGGATGCCGGTTTTACCCGCTGAAATTGAGAATCTGATCATGAGTTTTCCGGAGGTGGCGGAAGTCGCCGCAATCGGCGTTCCCGATGAAGAGAAAGGATCGATGATTCGACTCTTTGTGGTGACTTCGTCACTCAAAAAGGCCGATTTATCAGAAAAAATCAGAAAAACCATCAAATCAGAATTGTCGATCTATGCTTTGCCGAAAGAAATTGTGTATTTGGACTCGCTCCCGAAAACAATCATTGGGAAGACCGATACCAGAAAATTAGAATCCATGTCACAATAAAAGAAAAAGCGCACTTCTCGCGAAGTCCGCTTTTTTTTCTGTGATTGGGTTAGAACAAACGATTGTTGACATCTCGGAAGTAGAATACGATCAATTCGACGATCATTTTTTGAATTTTGTCGACGTCATTCACGTTATCTTTGAAGACAACGAAGAGTGCTTGAATAAAGCTGGCGGCCACAATCTTCAGGAAGTAGTCTTCGAACTTGCCCGGATAATACTCGCGCATCTTGCTGACAACCAAGAGTTCAAGTTGGTTCTTGACCTGATGGTAATGCGTTCCATTCGAGTTGAAAATCATGATAAAGATTTCCTTCGTGAATGGACGCAACACATTCATCACATAGGTCACGATTTGGTCCGCTTCCTTCTTGGATTCGATGTGCGTAATGTGCAGCTTTCTGTCGAAAGACTCCAAATCGTTGAGCGCTTGTTGTGCCGGCATTAAGACTGCATTGAAAAGCGCTTCCTTATTCTCGAAGTAACGATAAATGTTACCCACGGTAATGTTGGCGCTGTCGGCAATACGGCGCATATTCGCGTTCTGATAGCCTCTCTCGAAGAATTCGGCAATTGCTCCCTCGACAATCGCGTTCTTCACAGATTCTTTCAGTACTTGCATACGATCCCTCCTTTTCTATTAAGATTTTATTCCCCCGTGTAAATCTCTTTGTGGCACGAATGACACAACAGATAATTTACAAGTTCATTATATACGATAGGATTCTCAAATGCAAGCAGTATACAAAATTTACCATATTTTTCACAAATTATAACATTTCATGTATTATCATTCTTTGAAGAATATTTCAATAAAAATCAATGTAGGACCATCGTACACTTGTTTTGTCCCTGTCTCGTCAGAGTACATTATTCATGTTGTTGGGAATCTTGAGGAAAACTGCCGTCCGTGTTGACATCGTTTTTCATTGATAATATAATTAGAATATACATAGGAAGTAGGGGTGTTCGCCTTGAAAAAATTCTTATCGAATTTGTTGATTTTCGTGGCTTTGTTACTGATTAGCTTGGTTGCGATTCCTTGGAATAACCTTGGTCAATGGAGTATCCCCATGGCCACAGTTTTGCAAAACAACGAATTGTATCTCAAAGCTGGTGCTGCAGGAGTACTGTTCTTGTTTAGTTTGGTCTTCTTAATCATTTCGTTCCGCGAACAAAGCATGGAAGGCCGTACGAGCCAACCTGTTGTCAATGCCTCCGTCCTTCCATTATGGATGTTTGGGGTTGGTGCGACAGTGTATGCTGCTGGATTGGCCGCTTTTGCTTATACACAACCAACTCATCTAAATCCAACATACACGAGTACTATTCTTTATGTTGTGATTGGAATTGGATTCGTATTTTTGAATTTAGTTGGATTTGGACACATGATTCCAAGCGGATTTCGAACCCGTAAAGTTGCAGGCAAAATCCTTTTGTTCGTGTTGTTGCTCGAACTCGCGGGAATTGCTGGTGGACTCGCATATTTTGTACGAATGTATGTGATTGCCAATTATGCTACGCTCTATACGTACAATCACATCATCATTCTCGCGGTCGCGATTGGAATCTACTTGATTCATCTGATTCTTCAAATTGTCAAAAAGAATCGTGCGACGGAAGAAGAACTTCTCGAAACAGAAGTGACGGAGATGGAGAAACCTCAAAAGTCCATGCCTACTCCAAAATCCACCAGTTTCGAAGAACCTTCGCCAAGACCGGAAAAGAAGTCGAAGAAGAGTGCTTTGGAGCCGATTCAAGATCCAAGAAAAACCTTTATTGTTTCAAAGGAACAATCGATTTCTTCTCAAGAACGTGGCGTCGATCCTACCAACATGCTCTATGAGGAAGTGCCTGTGGATCCTGAATTCACGAAAGTTTCTTCTCAAAGTCAAGCGACTTCCATCGATTATTATATCGAGAAACCAAAGATGTTCAAACCGTTGGATCCTACGTTTGATTTGTTGGTGGAATATGTTCGCGACCTTCCTGGCGTCGTCACCAAGATTTCCGATGAGAAAATCACCTTCTATCGCGGAAGAAGCCCCTTCTTGGTGTTGATGAATTATGGAAATTACTATCGGATGGCATTCCGTTATGAATTAGAAAAAGGAATTCGATTGATCATCAAATACCCTACAATTTCCAAAAACAAGTCCACCAAAGATGAAGTTTGGTTCAAAGCGAACAATTACGGAGATCTTCCCAAGGAAGTCATCTATGAAATTGTGAAAACATCCTTTGATACGACAACCGCATAAAGCAATCGCAAGATTGCTTTTTTTCTTGCTTGATTTTTCGCATATCGATTGAACGAAAGCGCTTCCTATGATACAATTTGGAGTATGAGGTGAATAGAATGAAAATTCAAGAGGTTGAAGAGCTTTTACAAGCGTTAGTCGACAAGAAAGCGACGATGCCAGCCGAAAGTTTGAAGGAACGATGCGATGAGTTCGATAAACTTTTCATCTACGAGTCCACAAGCTTTGATAACGGTGACTTTTCCTATGAGGACGTCTGCTTCTTGTTGGAGGATCATTCGCGATTGTTTCCAGACAAAAGCGAGCACATGCGCAAGGCGATCATTAACAATTACCACGCCATTCAAATGGTACATCGTTTGGTCGCTGAAAAGAAAGAAATCAACGAGACCATCCTCAAGGATCTCCACCAAGTATTGGTCGATGGGATGATTCCGGGCGGTGTCTACCGTACCCGCGATTTATTCATCCTTGGTGCGAAGCACGTTCCACCTACCTATCTGAAAATCTTCAAAAAAATGGATGCCTATTTCCAAGATCTTCAAGATCCCAATCTGAAGGGCCTAGAGAAAGCTGCATTCGCTCATCTTCAAATTTTGAAGATTTATCCATTCATGGATGCCAACGGAAGGTTAGCGCGGTTGCTGCTCAATTACCAATTGGAACTCGACGGATTTCTACCGGTCTCCATCACCAAAGGGCTTCGGGATGAATACTTTGCGACCATTGACGAGTTCAAGATTAACAAAGATATTGTTCCTTTCACGGAGTTTTTGGCAAGACTTGAAGAAAAACGAATTCAAGAGTTCTTACAAAGAGAGTAGCCGATACTCTCTTTTTTTTCAACGCACTTTCATGAGGTGATATGATGAAATATGTCAATTATCCGGACAACCAAACCCGAAGGTTGTCGTTTTACCTTGCGACCGAAGAGTACCTCGCGCTTCATTACCCGGATGACGAGTACTTCTTTATGTGGCAAGTGAAACCAACGGTAATTTTTGGTCGCAATCAACTGATTGAAAACGAAGTCAATCTCGACTATGTGAAATCGAATCACATTGAATATTATCGTCGCAAATCAGGCGGTGGATGTGTTTATTCGGATCCTTCGAATATCATGTTTTCGTTTGTGACGCCAACATTTGCCAAAGATTTCGTTTTTCATGAATATTTGTCTAGAGTAGTTAAGGCTCTCCAATCCGTTGGAATTGATGCCTACGTCTCTGGACGCAATGACATTATGCTCAAAGGACAAAAAATTAGTGGCAATGCCTTTTACCGTGTGGCGAACAAATCGGTGGTTCATGGCACGATGCTTTACAATACTGATTTGTCCGTGATGGTCAAAGCGATTACGCCCAATAATGAGAAACTCATTTCCAAAGGAATTGAAAGTGTAAGGCAACGCGTCACGAATCTCAAAGATCACTTCGATATGGACATTGACACCTTCAAACGACGGATGAAAGAAGAACTCTCCGATGCGGATTTGACGTTAACTCCAGAGGATCTTGATGGCATTGCCGAAATTGAGAAAACCTATCTCAATCCAGATTTCATTTACGGGAAAAACCCTAAATACGCACTGATTCGAAAAGGGCGCGCGGAAGCGGGAACGCTCGAGTTTTCGATTGAACTCAAAAACAACATCGTCAAAAAAATCAATTTGTTAGGCGATTATTTCCTTCTCTCCGATTTGGATGAACTGTTAAACAAGTTCCTGAACGTGGCTTTCACGAGAGCGGATTTCGAACGAGCTTTGGCGGATTTTGACCCCAGCCAAATTGTATTTCAATTGAATCAAAAACAGATGTTGGATTTGTTATTCCAGTCGACACCATTATGATATAATGGTAAATGAGGTGAACAAAATGTCTCAAGTACTTCTTACTCCGCTTCATGATCGTCATCTCGCTTTACACGCGAAGATGGAAGAATTTGCTGGATTTGATATGCCGATTGTTTACACCAATATTCCCGATGAGCACGTGGCAGTCAGGGAGCGCGTTGGTATGTTTGACGTGAGTCATATGGGCGAAATTCTCATCAAAGGGAACGATGCACGCGCCTTTGCGGACGCCATCTTCACCAATGAGATATTGGACAAACCCTTCGGCAAAGTCGTCTATGGTTATTTGCTTTATGAGAATGGAACGATTGTCGATGATTTGCTGGTTTATCTTGTCAACGAAACGGAAGTGTTCTTGGTCGTGAATGCCAGCAACGTCGCTAAAGATTATGAATGGATTGTGAATCAAACCGAAGGATTTGATGTCACGGTTCAAAACTTGTCGAGTGAATACGCTGAAATCGCACTTCAAGGACCGCTTGCAGAAAAAACCATGCTCGAGGTCTTCAACCTGGATTTGAGCAATCTCGAGTTCTTTACGTTCCGCAATGTTGAGCTTCATGGGCATCCTGCACTCCTCAGCCGAACCGGCTACACGGGAGAGGATGGATTCGAAATTTACACCTCGAATGAGGATATCGTTGCGATTTGGGATGCACTGGCCGCGGCGGGTGTGGTTCCCTGCGGACTTGGCGCGCGAGATACCCTCCGGTTTGAAGCGGCGCTACCCTTATACGGACACGAAATTTCAGATCAAGTCACGCCCATCACGGCGGGATTCAAGATGTTCACCAAAGTCGACAAAGGACCCTTCATCGGTCGTGAAGTGCTTCTGAAGGAGATTGAAGAAGGAAGCGCAAAAAAAGTCGTCGGCATTGAACTCAAAGAGAAGGCCATTCCTCGTGCCGGTTATCCTGTATATGCAGGGAATCAAGAAATCGGCGTGGTGACAACGGGATATCTCTCGATCACGCTCGGCGTCCCGATTGCGATGGCATTGGTGGACCAAGCATATTCCAAAAAAGGCACAGAAATCACGGTCGGAATTCGCAAAAAATTGATTCCTGGATTCGTTCGCGATCGTAAATTTTTAAAGAAAAACTACAAATCCAATTAGGAGGACATCATGTCAAAAGCAGTCGAAGGTTTGTTTTACTCCGAAAGTCACGAATGGGTGAAAGTAGTCGACGGAAACATCGTGTTGGTCGGCATCACTGATTTCGCGCAATCACAATTAGGAAGTGTCGTCTTTGTCGATCTTCCTGAAGCTGGCACAAGACTCGAAAAAGATGCTGAATTTGGTGCCGTTGAGAGTGTCAAAGCCGCTTCCGATTTGATTTCCCCGGTGACCGGAGAAATCTTGGAAGTGAATGAAGACTTGATTGGGGAACCTGAACTCGTGAACCAAGATGATTATGCATCTTGGATGCTCAAGGTCGAAATCGATGACCCCACTGAACTCGAGTCGCTGATGGACGCCGCTGCCTACGGCAATTTTACTGAATAGAAGAAGGGACAGTTATGTTCAAATACTTGCCCCATACTGAAGCGGATCAACGCGAGATATTGGATACCCTTCATCTCGAATCGCTTCAGGACTTATATCGGGACATTCCAAAGGATGTCCTCTTTTCTCGTGAATTCCAACTACCAGAGGCGCACTCGGAGTTGGAAGTGCGTTCGTTCTTCGAGCATCTTGGATCCAAGAACACCGCGTTGACTTGTTTTGCGGGTGCTGGATTCTACGATCATTACGAACCTTCTGTCATCAAACAAATCGTCAGTCGTCAAGAATTTCTAACGTCCTATACACCATATCAACCCGAAGTATCTCAAGGAACGTTGCAATACATTTTTGAATATCAATCGATGATTCAAACCCTCACAGGGATGGATACTTCGAATGCCTCGATGTATGATGGACTCACGGCGACCGCAGAAGCGATGTTTATGGCGGAAGCGATTACCAAACGCAAGAAAATCTTGATTGCGGGGAACGTCCACCCCTCCATGCTCGAAGTGGTCCAAACTTATGCCCATTACAAAGGTCTTGGCGTGGACGTCGTCCATACCAATCAGGGCTTAGTGGATACCTTCGATTTGAAGGAATTGCTGACA
>JAQVKB010000265.1 GCA_028694875.1 Candidatus Izemoplasmatales bacterium | reverse complement strand
GAAAAGTTAACGTTACGCGAACTCGCAACACCGATTATCAAAGCCATAGATAGCATCAACTACTTATTGAAATCGCATCATCGTCATACTGCAGTCATTGCTTATTCGATTGGGAAGCATATTGGACTGGATGACCATCAACTCTGCGATCTTGTCATTGCGGCAGCGCTCCATGATATTGGTGCGTTGTCGGTACGAGAACGCGATGGGTTGATTCAACATGACGTGGAAAACCCCGGACCCCATTGTCAGATGGGTTATCGGATGCTCGTGAATTTTGACGCGTTTCAACCTGTCGCACAGATTATCAAGCATCATCATATTATGTACCGCGATCTTCAAATCTATCCAGAGGGTGAAGTGCCTTTTCAAAGCTTGATTCTTCATTTATCGGATCGCGTTGATGTATATACCAATCCAAACTATCCAATCCTCGATCAAAAGCGCACGATTATCGATGAAATCATCCAAAAAAGCGGGATCGATTTTGACCCCGCTCTTGTGGAGGCGTTCGTAGAAGTTTCTAAACCAGATATTTTCTGGATTAACATTGGATATATGAGTATTGATGATTTGTTTCAACTGATCCATTTTTATTCGGACTATGAACTCAATCTGGACAAAATCCTCGAATTTTCGATGACGATTTCGCGAATCATTGATTTTCGAAGCTCATTTACCGCCTCGCATTCAAATACGGTTGCGCAGCTGGCAGGAAAAATCGGCGAGTATCTGAACTTCAATCAAGAAATGCAAACCAAGTTGAAAATTGCGGGTTACCTTCATGACATTGGCAAAATTGGCATCGATCCTGGGTTGATTGAAAAACCTGGGAAACTGAGCAATTCGGAATACAATGAGGTTCGAATGCATAGCTATCTTACAGGTCAAATTCTCAACGAGTTGAGTCGTTCCGAATGGTTTCAAGACATTGTCACTTGGGCAAAACTTCATCATGAACGGATTGATGGAAGTGGGTATCCTTTCGGATATCACGGTGATCAAATCGATGATGGCGTCATCATCATGGGATTTGCGGATGTGTTATCGGCCTTGATGGAAGATCGACCATATCGTGCTCCCATGCCAACGCAAGAGGCATTTCAATTGATTGAAAATCAAATTGCGCCAAAACTCAGCGTGGAGATGTTTGAAACCATCAAAACACATCAACAGGAGATTGAAGAAATCGTACAAGCGTCACAAAAGTCATGTAAACAAGAATATCATCAATCCTTGTAAAGAAAAACCTCGGAATCGATCCGAGGTTGTTTTTTTATGCTGTTTCAGTAATTTCTGAAGGAATCGGGGATTCTTCAATCATCTTCGTGTAGAAAGCCCGGTTAATTGGGAAATATCGGAATGCAATAATCGAAGCGACATGTCCCAATGCAGGGATGATGATAACCATGAAGTAGAAAGCCCAAAATGCTTTGGTCGTGGGGGCCATATCAGGGGTATAGTCAATCCAATGGAGCGCGAGTCCCAAAATGACGCCTGAGAAAGAAGACATCAATTTATCAATGAGTGAGAAAGTTGTCCCCACAATCGATGGAATATACTGTTTGTACTTGTAGTACTCATAATCCGCCACATCCGCAATCAAAGGCAGAACATTCGAGGAAGCGAGCGCGGTCGCAAAGACAATGGCAACCATGAATCCGACCAAAAGTCCTTTGAGACTTTCTGAGAATGGATGAATGATTACAATCAAGATTGGAAATAACAAACCGAGGTAAGTTCCCAACATAAACGATTTCTTTCGACCCCACCACTGAGCCACGAGGAGCCCGATGACGACACCAAGAACACCAAAATAAAGGCCCCATGTCGCCACTACTTGTTGGAGCGAGATGTCTTTGACCGTATAGATGAAGAAATACGCAAGGGATGTTCCTGTAATCAATTGTGCGAGTTTGTTCGTTCCTGCCGCCACCATCAATGCGCGCAATGGCGTATTGTGTTTGATCAGGCGAACGATGGAAACTAATGTCACCTTTTCAGGATTTGGTAGATTGGCATAATTGGATGGACGGTCTTTTCGGGTTAATCCAAGGATAGATAGGAACGTCAAGACAAGGTTTGTCACAATCACCAAAAGCGCTAGATTTCGGTAACCTTCCGGATTGCTGGCGCCACCTTCAAAAGACATGACATAATCCAAAGATTTGATCAAGAAAATGCCATAGAATAGATAAGACCACGAGGAGAGAAGCGCGCCCAACAAAGGACGTTGAAATTTGTCGTTGGTTAAAATGGTTTGTGCAGAACGCGTACACGCCGACTGGAACGTATAACCCACAATATACAGGAAATACCAGAACGTGATCCATAAGTACATCGCGACATCGCTTTGAAAACGGACAACACCGCCAAAAATCATGAAAATACCAATGTTGAGCGTGACACTACCCAATAAGATGAAGGGACGATACCGACCGAATTTCGTCACAGTACGGTCAATCAAGGTACCGATTAAGGGGTCGGTAATCGCATCGACCACGCGACTCACCGCAAAGATGGCTCCCGCTATCACGCCTGACAACAGCAAATTATCCGTCATCATCAACATGAAGAACACGGTGATCAAGTTGAATGATG
>JAQVKB010000264.1 GCA_028694875.1 Candidatus Izemoplasmatales bacterium | reverse complement strand
ACAGATACCTTATCTTATGGCGTCGTCCTCTATGTCCTTTCCGCTTCGCTCTTCATCGGTGGAATGCTTGCAGGTGTCTACGTCTTAACCCATCATAAGATCGGCGTGGATCGCAATTTTGCGGTGACGATTCTATTATTTCCCGTGATTGCTGCCGTCATCATTTTGTTTGTTTCCAACAACATCGCGAGAGCCTTTAGTTTGGCAGGGGTCTTTACACTGATTCGATTTCGGACGACGTTTTCCGATACCCGGGCGATTCTTTATGTGTTTGCGACAGTAGCGGTTGGGCTGATGGTCGGGTTAGGATATCCAGGATATGCCCTCGTCTTTGCCTTGTTTTTCGCGTTCGTGATGTTGGCGATTCATCGGGTGCGTTTTGACGAAGAAGATGACTCGTTGGCAAGGCTCAAAATCATTGTGCCAGAAAGTCTGAACTATACCCATGCGTTTGAGGATGTCTTCGTCAAAAACTTGATTTCCTCGAAATTGATGAAAGTGAAATCCACCGATTTTGGGACGACTTTTGAATTACAATATGTGATTCGCTGGAAACACGGAACGAATCAAAAAGCGTTTTTGGATGAGATTCGAGCGCGCAATGGAAACCTCAATATTTCACTCACCAGTGAGTATGCGGCAAAGGTAACAGAGTAATAACCTTACATTTTCAGGAAAGATGCGGATTTTGCATGAATGTCTTGATACAGATGGACATTTTGCTCAAATCCGCTTTTTTTTCATCCTTGAATATGTTAATATATTCAAAAATCACGACCCGGAGGCTCTTATGGCTGTCATCAAACCCTTTCACATGACCGACAAATCGATTGTCATCAATTTATCGCTATCGGTCTGCGATACCGAACTCAAAATCTTGGAAAGCGATGGCGTTCTCCAAGTTTTTCGCAAGTATTTGGCCTCCATCGATGATTCGAGTCGCGATGAACTTTTACTAATCAAACGTCTACTCAAGGACGAGCGTCAGCTCGTTGACATTTACAAACTCCTATTCACCTTCCCCTACCAAGATATTCTCAAAAACACGGAAGAGATTCGCGATGTCTTAACCCAGCGCGAGGCGTTTTATCGCTTTACCGAAGAACTCTATGACTTTTGGCGTCATTTCGAACGCTATGGAATCATCCAAAAGAAACTCAGAAGCCTTGATCAAGACAATGAGAGTTTGATTGAGGTCACGGAGATTTTGACGAAAAAGATTTTAGCTTTGTATCGCAAAGTGACAAAAAATATTTCTGGAAAAGCGATTCACGTCTATCGTCAAACCCCGGCAGGACTCAACGCAGGGTTGATTGTGTCCAAACATCCATGGAAGATGCCATCGTTGTATCAAGGACTCGAAGGCATTGATGTCATTGATACCGTTATGCTTCGGACCCCATTCATCGGTCACTCCGTGATGAATACCCGCAGTGGCGTGTTTCAAGAAAGCAAAGAGTTTCCGCTTCAACACCTTCACTTAACCGCAAGACATTGGCTTTGTTACCCCGTGAAAGTCGGATCGTTACTCGCCTATGTGTATTTCCATCGCAGTTATTTAAGCCATGGCGTCGCGTTATCGAATTTGTTTGAACCGGCTTTATACAAAGAAATTCAACATCGAAGCCCGAATTTGGTTTATGTATATGGCGATACAATTGAAACCTATGACAATACGTACTATCACGACGAAGAGCACGATATCTACGTGGGGTATGTCTCTAGAAACCCCAAAAATGACTATTTCGGATACATGAAGAAAATGCTCCTCACCTTACACAATGTGTGGATGATCGACCATGGTCGATTGCCAATTCATGGTGCGATGGTCGAAATTCAAATGAAATCTGGCACCAAGAAATGTGTGACGATTATCGGCGATTCTGGCGCAGGAAAATCGGAAACACTGGAAGCGTTGCGTTTCCTCGCGAAGGATCGCATCAAGAGTTTGTCGACGGTCTATGATGACATGGGTGTTTTTCAGTTGGAAAATGGGAAAATCAGTTCAGTCGGTACAGAAATCGGGGCGTTCATCCGTTTGGATGATTTGGAAAATGGATATGCCTATAAAGAAATCGACCGTGCGTTTTTCCTAAACCCGGAGCGAACCAATGCACGGGTCATTTTACCGGTTTCAACCTATGAAACGATCATGCGCGCTCATTCCGTGGATATTTGTCTTTATGCGAACAATTATGACGATCAGTCGCCCTCGATTCGTCGTTTTGATGGTGTCGAAGACGCGTTATCAGTATTCCGTGAAGGAAAACGGAAAGCGAAAGGGACCACTTCTGAAATGGGTATCGTGACGAGTTTCTTCGCCAATCCTTTTGGCTGTGTTCAACGCCAAAAGGATACCGAAGTTTTGCTTCAATCGATGTTCACTTCGTTGTTTCAAGAAGGGACTTATGTTGGAGAACTAAGGACGAAGCTTGCGGTGACTGGCAAAGAACATGAAGGAGTTCTCGCGGCCGCACAAAGCTTACTCGAACTGATTGACGAAGGTGATGACTTGTGAGGTATGTTTCAAGCCGAGGAATGGAAGAAGTCTCTTCAGCCCAAGCCATCCTACAAGGGATAGCCAAAGATGGTGGACTGTTTTGTCC
>JAQVKB010000263.1 GCA_028694875.1 Candidatus Izemoplasmatales bacterium | reverse complement strand
ATTCATAAAAAGAGAGGGGATAGTAGCCTACCCCCGCAAGATTTCTGTTTCTACTTCCTCAATTTGTTTCAATTGAACGGTGAGAAGAACGGATTTAATCCGGCGTTTTTTGACCTTGAGGATCTCAAACGTTAGGATTTCAATGTCTTCACTGATCAGTTCACTGAGGTCGTCATAGACCTGGTTGACGGTAATTTCATAATCGATTTTTTCGCCAACTTCCGGGATGTCTTGAAACTTCTCAAAAAGCCAACCACCCACAGAGGTGGAATCCGAAACGGGGGCTTCTCCGAGATGAAGATCTTCGAACAAATCGGTCAAGTCGACATCTGCGTTCACAACATATACGCCATTCCCTTGAGGAATAATCGAATCTTCGACCTCATCATGTTCATCATAAATTTCTCCCACGAGTTCTTCAAGGGCATCTTCCATCGTTACCAGTCCATCGACACCGCCATACTCATCGATGACGATGGCGAGATGGGAATTTTCATTTTGCAATAGTTCAATCAAGGCATCGACTTTGGTCGTTGCTGGAATGAAAATCGGCTTCCGTAACATCTTCTTGATGTTGATGTTTTGACCTTTGAGCCGTTTTGTATAAAAATCACGTTCGGACAAGACACCTATGATGTTATCTTTGTTGTCGTCATAGACAGGAATCCGAGAGTACTTATGTTTGAAAAACACATCCGTGATATGGTCGATATCATCCGCAACATCAATGGCAACCATGTCAACACGTGGCGTCATGATGGTTTCGACAGAAATTTCTGATAAATCCAAGACCTTTTGAAGCATATCGGCCTCTTCTTCATCGATGGAACCTTCTTCTTCCATGGTATCAATAATCGTTTCAAGTTCATCTTCGGTGACGGTGAGCTTTGGTTCCGTATCGATTCGGCCGACAACACGATCGTTCAACTTTCGGAACGGAAACGTAATCGGCGTCAAAATCTTGATTAAGAAATACAGAAATCCACTCACAAAAAGACAAATCTTTTCGGGATATGTCTTTGCCAAACTTTTCGGTAAAATCTCACCGAAAATTAAGATGACAGTCGTCATCGCAAAAGTATTGATGAGCGTGATCCATGTCTCTGCGTTCGGTATCGAACTAAAAAACGACGTAAACAACAACAAACTCACAGAAGCTAACGCAATGTTTGCAAGATTGTTTCCGACGAGCAAGGTCGTTAAGGCTTTATCGAAATTCTCCGTGATCCATAAGGCTTTTTTTGATCCATCGACATTTTGATTGACCAATGTTTTGAGTCGAACTTTGCCAACGGCAGAAAATGCCATCTCTGACATCGAGAAAAACGCTGATGTCAGCATGAGCACCAAGATGAGGATGATGTAACCAGGTTGGAATCCTGTCGCAAGCGTCAAGAGCCAACAATGACTAATGTCCAAGAAGTATCACTCCTGTTTATCGTAACTTATTTCGCTCTGGTATCATATTTACCAGTGGCGGTCGAAACGACGATCTTTTCGCCTGTTTCGATGAACAAAGGAACCAAAAGCTTGTATCCGGTATTGGTAATCGCTTCTTTGGTTGCGTTCGAAGCGGTATTGCCACGAGCGCCTCCTGCAGTTTCTACGACTTCCAAAGTGACTTTATCGGGTAATTCCAAACCTAGAATTTCGTGTTCATACGAAATAATGTTGATGGTCATCCCTTCCGTCAAAAATTGAAGTTCCTGTTGAATCCGGTCGCTTGGTAATTCAATCTGTTCATAAGTATCCATATTCATGAACACATTGACATCTCCCGATTGATAGA
This sequence comes from Candidatus Izemoplasmatales bacterium, assembly GCA_028694875.1. Taxonomy (GTDB): domain Bacteria; phylum Bacillota_I; class Bacilli_A; order Izemoplasmatales; family Hujiaoplasmataceae; genus JAHIVB01. Next base: position 818 of record JAQVKB010000263.1, on the reverse strand, counting down.
GATATTGCATCGCGTTTTTCTCGATCATCGCCGTATTGACATTGACACCGGCATTGAAAGTTTTATCGAGAATCGCTCCAGAGCGCAGGTTGCGCAGTTTTGAGCGGACAAAGGCGCCGCCTTTACCTGGTTTTACATGTTGAAACTCGATGACTTGAAACAAATTGCCATCGACTTCAATGGTAAGACCGGTCTTGAAATCATTGGTACTAACCATGAGAACCCTCCTAAATCGTGGTTGCGTGTTGATTTTAACATAACTATTATAAACCATTCGAGGACCGTTGACAATAGATTTCAACTCGACTATAATAGACCGTAGTCCCAAAAAGGAGGGGTTTCTTTGTTTCTAGCGATTACGGATTGGTTAATACCAATTGGATTTGGATTGTTGCTCGGGATGTTGATCGCAACCCGTAAGAATGTGGATCATAGTCAGTTGATCTATTTGGAGGAAGAAGACTTCGCGAAGAACATGCGAAAAGGTCAGTTGATTGACATTCGAAAAGACGCTCCTTTTGCGGAAGGACATATTAGTGGAAGTCGTCATTTTCCCGATCGAAGTGTGTTTCAAAACCTTCATAAACTTCGTACGGATCAAGCCGTATTCCTCGTTGGTACTGGGAAAAGAAATCCTGATTATGGGATTGCGGTGAAGTTGTTTAAAAAAGGTTATCACCCCATCTATATTCTCAAAGGCGGCATGGAGAACTGGTCCTTACCTACCAAAAAAGAATAGAGTGCAGATTATTTCTGCACTCTCAGACTGTAGACAAATCGACTCTAGAATTGAGGTTCTGGAGTCGATTTTGTTTTTG
>JAQVKB010000262.1 GCA_028694875.1 Candidatus Izemoplasmatales bacterium | reverse complement strand
CGATGAACACGATTCAAGAGAATCTAAAACGAATTCGAAAAGAAAAAGGAATGACCCAAGAAGAGCTTGCCCAGAAACTTTATGTGACAAGACAACTCATTAGCAAGTGGGAACAAGGAAAATCCTTACCTAACATCGAAAGTGTCGAACAACTCGCGCAAATCTTGGAAGTTTCGATTGACGACTTGATCGATGATGAAAGCATCAAGACGATGGCCTACTCAGAAGCCATTGAGAATCGCAAAAAAAGGATTTGGGTTTGGATTTCGATTGTCTTTAGTCTGTTGGCCATCGGGATTGGCATTTATGCTCTCTTTATCATTCCAAACCCCGTGGAAGAGCAAACCGTTATCATCAATATGTTTTTCCTAGTCGAAGAAGTCGATGAAGAAGAAGGAACATTGACGCTTTCCAATGGGGATGTGTCGTTAACACTTGCCGCGTTGGATGAAAGCCAAGTGATTCGAGATGCTTCAGGCGCATCGATTCCACTGATGGATTTGAAGGTTGGCGATAACATCAAAGTGACATACAACGAGGATACGCCATTACAAATGACGATGCTACTGATCGACCACATGCCCGACATGCAACTGTTCGGGGTCGTGGTGGATCCGAATGGCACACCCTACGAAGATCTTGATGCGCTTCTTCAAGCGGTGTATCAAGGCGCGGATGTTCGTTTTTGCTATGACATCAACTCAGGTTCTTCAAGCGGTTGGAACATGGAGTCTGAACTCGTTTACGAAGGCGCCTTTGATTGGATTGAAAAAACCTATGATCTCTATTTGGATATCGATCCTACCAAAGCAAGCGAGGACATCCGTGTTGGTGTCATCACTCATAATGGAGTGGAATACATCGGCTCGGTCGATTTGAACTCCCAGACTGTTTTTGAATTATCTGGGGAATACTTGGATGCAACAGAAACTACCATCAACTGGACAGAAACCATTCACGTGACTTACCGTATTCATGTTCGATTCGTCACGACAGTGAATACCATGACAGTCTATGAATATGATCAATTCCACACGATGATCCAAGAAACCACGGTCACGCTTGACGACATGGCGGATTTCGTGGCGCAAGAGAATACCATCTATGCCTACGTCAAGACTTCGGAATCGTCACTTTCAGGACAAACTTTAGTTCATGTATATGAAATGTTTCGAGGAGAAAAACTCGATCTCGATTTCGCATCGGCCAATGGACTAGTCCGTACAGAGACCTTTGATTTGCATTAGGAAGTCTCTGTCAATCCTATTTTGAAAAGGAAACTGTCTCATGACACTTTCCTTTTTTGTTTCACGACAAAAAACTGAATTTTCCTATTTTTGACAATATTCAAATGTTTCAGAATCATGTATAATGGTATGTGAGTTTGAACGAGGTGACACGATGATCTTTTTGAATCTTTCGCCAGCATGGATAATCCTGATTATTGCGGTTGGCATCGTATTGTTAGGTCTCTTGGGGATGTTTCTCAGAAAATATTCCATAGGCCCCTTTCGTTGGTTTTCCATAAATCCGGACGTAATGGCCAAAGGCAATGCTTGCCAATACTCCCTACTCACAATTCATCCATCCAAGAATCATGACCTACAAGGAAAAAGAGTATTGTTTCTCGGGTCATCGATCACGGTGGGATCGGCATCCTTAGGAGTCTCCTTCGCGGATGGACTCGCCAAACGACTTCGTTTCTCGATGGTCAAGGAAGCCGTGTCCGGGACCACCTTATCGAACATCAATCCCGAGTCCTATGTCGCTCGTTTATTATCCATACCAGAATCCGCTTCCTTCGATTTGGCGATAGTTCAACTCTCCACCAATGATCTATGGGTCGGATGCCCATTAGGAGTCATCGAACCCAAAGAAAGGCTTCAATACAACGACAAAACCATCCTTGGTGCAATTGAAACCATTGTCACGACGATTCAGAAGCGATATCATTGTCCCGTTATTTTCTTTACCAATCCTCGCTTTGAAGAAGCGTTTTACCAAACGATGATAGACGGGCTATACGAAATATCAAAAAAACATGGTATCGGAATCATCGACTTATGGCATCATCCTACTTTCAACCAAATCAGCGAAAAAGAGCGCGCTCTGTATATGGCTGATGGGGTCCATCCACGGATGGCTGGATACTTGAAGTGGTGGCTACCAGAATTTGAACGTCAATTACTGGATATCATCCAACACCAATCACTATCACGAGGAGAACAAACTTTATGAGTCCATTTGAAATTGCAATGCTTTTATGCTTTGGAATGGCTTGGCCAGCGTCCATTTACAAGAGTTACACCTCTCGAAGTTCTAAAGGAAAAAGCGTTCAATTCTTGTATATCGTTTTGATTGGCTATGTCGCGGGAATTCTTCACAAAATCTTCTATTCGTATGATTTTGTCATCATCCTTTATGGCATTAATGCGGCGATGGTCTTTACCGACTTGATGCTCTATTACCGAAACAAACGGATTGAAGCCAAACAAATCAATGCATAATAAAACCGCAGAATTGAAATCTGCGGTTTTTTCTTTGGTATTTATTAGGATTGTTTTGTCTCATGCGGGTGATGTTTGAATACCCAATGTTTTTGAATGAAATAGCT
>JAQVKB010000261.1 GCA_028694875.1 Candidatus Izemoplasmatales bacterium | reverse complement strand
CATGCCACCCATGTGTATGTACTCGGCCACGTCAACGTGGTTTGTGACATCGTTTCATCCCACCCATTATGCGACGCGAGCGCTAGGTGGGGTTGGATTGATCATCCAGGAGGCGACGGCCGTTCGTCCTGAAGGTCGAATTTCTGGAAACGACCTGGGAATTTGGTCGGATGATCATGTACAAGGTTTGAGTTCAATTGTCTCCCTTGTCCATGAAAATGGTGGAATTATGGGCATTCAACTCGCTCATGCTGGAAGAAAGTGTTTGTCAGGGGATACCCCGAAAGCGCCTTCTGCCCTCCCATTCTCGGACAAATATCCGATGCCTCAAGAAATGACGTTATCCGACATCGATGACGTGGTTCATGCTTTCCGGGATGGCGCGAATCGCGCCAAAAATGCGGGTTACGATTTGATTGAAATTCATGCGGCGCATGGATATTTACTCAATGAATTCCTTTCCTCCAATGCGAACAAACGACAAGATCGCTATGGCGGAGATTTGATTCATCGCGCCACGTTACTTTTGGAAGTGATTGCGGCCATAAGGCAAGTATGGAGTGGTCCCCTTTGCGTTCGCGTCAGCGCGGAAGAATATCTCGAAGATGGAAATCATCTCGAAGATACTCTTCGTTGGCTTCCCTTGATTCGAGGATTGGTGGATGTCATCCATGTCAGTTCTGGTGGTGTCGCACCCGTTCAGTTTCCAGTTTTTTCAGGTTATCAACTATCCTTTGCGGAAGCCATCAAAAAACTCGGTTTTACCGTCATCGGCGGTGGGCTCGTGACGGAAGAAGGCATGATCAAAAAGGCATTGAGTATGGGCATCGATTATCTATATTGTGGACGCAAGTTGTTGAGAGACCCCTATTATGTGCTTCATCTTGCCAAAAACGAAGGCAAGATGGATCTCATTCCCAAGCCCTACGAACGTGGATTCAAAGAATAAAAAAAAGGTAAGGTCGAATCCTTACCTTTTTCCTTGATAGACGGCGAGTTTGACAAACAGATGTCTTTGAAGATCGAACGGCCAATCGAACCAACGATGATAGACAGGAACATTCGTTTCTTCAAGACGATGGAAGGCATAATCACCTAACCCAACCCCATATTGGCTGAGATAGTCTTCGTAAAAATCATCCATTTTGGGCGTCGATCCTCGAAGCGAGGAGGCTTGTTTGTAAAACATCGAGTTTGTTTGGGCTTCGAAGACATCGGACATGATCACAAGGACGGTCTGAGAAGATATTCTTTGCTCCATCTTCGCGAGAACTTGGTCGAACAGTTCAGGCATCATCGCCAATGCCTCACGCTCGACATATCGCAATGTTGTTTCATCCATCTTTTGTGAACGCAGATATACAATGGTCGCATGAATTTGGGGATAGAACAGCTGCGTAAATATCGGGGATACAAGAATCATATCATAAGTTTTCGTGAGAGAAGAAGGGAATTTAAAACGACGTATGGATTGTTTCCACGAAGAAAACATTGCTTCAATTTCTTCAAGGGAATTCGCTTCTCTGATCCGAGATACCAAATGTTCCAAATCCGGATCCGATTCGAGTCCAGTCACATCCAATGGAATGAGTTTGACTTTTTCTTTGGGAACATCATCGCGAATGATCGCCATTTTCATGGCTTCTTGGTCGATGTCCGAGAGCATGACCTGGTCGAATTTATCGACCAATAGAGGAAGATCGAGGTCATCCATATTTCCTGCTCCCACAATCCAGAGTCGGGAAGTCCCTTGTACATGACTCAAGATTTCTTGGGTAACTTGGTGTCGATACTCTTCCCAAGCCATGTGTCTGGTCGCATCACTTTGATTGAGCTCTTGTTGGAAAAGACGGGAAGACGTCATCCCTTTTGCCTCTGAAGCGATTTTTCCGTATATTGCATCAATTCAATCGGATTGCCATCGGGATCATGAATCCAGCACTGCCAATTGAAATCTTTCCCTAGTAAGGGTTCCACATCGAGAGTGAGACCTTTGCTCACAAGATCCTTTGCAATTTGACGAACATCATCGACTTCCAAGCAGAGATGTTGATACGACGTATTGATGGGTTTGTCCGTGGCGATCGAGGAATAGAACAATTCAATGAACTGGTTTTCCGAAACCGCCAAATAAACGATCCATGGATTTCCATGATCGTCATCTAGTTCGAATTTTTTCTTGATTCCAAGATACTTTTCATAGAAACGAATGCTTTCTTCCATGTTGGTCACACGAAAGGCGAGATGGGCGATACCTTTGATCATAAGAAACCTCCTGTAGGTTGTTGGTTGTTGGGTTGTATGCATTCAATGCGGTCGTTTTTGGGACTGTTGACAAAAGATGAAACTTCGAGATCAATCATGTTTTCTTCTGCATAGGGCTGAAGCAGTGACTGTAAGGCAGAAAGATCCTGCTCGTTGGGATTCAACCATCGTTTCATCGAGACATCATCCAAGATCACAGGCATGCGCTCGTGATAATGACCGATCATGCCATTGGCGGAGGTCGTTAAGATGGTCGTCGTATATAGAGTACTGCCATCCTCTTGAAGGTAACTAGTCCATAATCCAGCAAATCCAACAATGGCACTGGATTTTGAAGTGAATCGATGGGG
>JAQVKB010000260.1 GCA_028694875.1 Candidatus Izemoplasmatales bacterium | reverse complement strand
ATTCCTCCATCCGCGATGATTCTCACTTCGCTTCCCTTGAGTGCTTCTGCGACCTCTTGAATCGCGCTGATTTGAGGAGAACCTACACCTGCCACGACGCGCGTCGTACAGATGGAACCAGGACCTACTCCCACTTTCACCGCGTTGGCGCCTGCTTTTTGTAATGCGACTGCGGCTTCTTGGGTCACAATGTTTCCTGCGATGATTTCAAGAGCGGGATATTCTTTCCGAATCTTGGAAACCATATCGAGAACTCCTTGGGAATGGCCATGGGCACTATCAACCGCAATCACATCGACGCCGGCTTTGACAAGGGCTTGAACCCGAAGCAAGGTATCTTCCGATACGCCCACTGCGGCACCGCAAAGAAGTCTTCCCTGCGTATCTTTGGCCGCTTGGGGATAGTGAAGGATATTGTTAATATCTTTGGATGTAATCAATCCTTTGAGGTGATATGATTCATCGACAATCAACAGTTTTTCGAGTCTCGAGGCCATCAAGATCTTTTTGGCCTCTTCTAGTGTCGTTCCAACAGGACCTGTCACCAGATTCGTTTTCGTCATCACGGTATCAATCAAGGTATCATCCAATTCGCGATAACGAAGATCGCGATTGGTCACAATCCCTTCAAGATAACCCTCTTCATCGACAATTGGAATTCCCGAAATCGAATACGTCGCCATCATGTTTTCAGCATCTTGGAGCGTATGATGTTTGGTCAAGGTAATAGGATCAGTAATCATCCCAGATTCACTGCGCTTGACCAAAGCCACTTGCTGGGCTTGTTGTTCAATAGACATGTTTTTATGAAGAAACCCAATGCCGCCATTGCGGGCCATGGAGATGGCGAGTTTTGCTTCCGTGACCGTGTCCATGGCCGCCGAAAGAATCGGAATATGAAGTGAGATGTTTTGAGTGAGTTTGGTTCGAAGTTCTACTTCGCTTGGAACCACTTGAGAGTGTCCCGGTAACAACAAGACGTCATCGAAAGTAAGTCCTAATTTCATAAGAATTCCTCCTTTTTCTATGAAAAAAACGGTCTCTTGCATCACGCAAAAAACCGTTCATCGGTTCGTTTGCGTAGTCATAAATTTGCGGTTTATGGTAGAGACCGTTTGCCAATCCAAACGTTATACGCATTGATTTGTTTTATTATATCAAAGATGGTTGCCGATGGCAATCACAAGTTAACTCGGATTTTGAGAGAAGAAAACCCACTCATTACCGAGGAGATCCATTCCAAAAATGAAGTATTATGATAAATGCTCTGGTTCTTTGCCAAAATAAACACGTTCGTCTTTGGCCAATGCTTTTTTGATGGTCTTTCTCATCTCTGCAAGTAAATTCTTGATTTCATCGACGGAATCATGATCGACGTTGTAATACAAGAACAAGTCTTCAAATTGAAGAATCGTATCATGCAGATCTGCATTGATTTGAATAAAGTCTTGGATGTTGTGGCTACAAACCGCATTTTTGAATTGCTCGACGTCAATCTTGATGATGTTGCAAATATCATCGGCTGACTCGAATTCTTTGACCGCAATCGGGTAAGGTTTGATGCGTTCAAGGTAGTAGCGGTTCTTCTTGTTGATGTTGTAGACGTACGAGACTTTAATTTCTGGCGTAATCTCAAAGGATACGTACACCATTTGACTGGAAACGACAGTCACATCCGCTCCCATTTGGACTAATTTCATCACATGTTGGTTCGTTTCGGACAAAACATACTTGTTCATAATAGGCTCCTTTATCTAGAGATGAAAGACAAGCAAGTAAATGGTAGACATCGCAATCGAAAGAATCATCAACGGAAATGCGATCTTCATGTACGAGAGGAACGTGATTTTGAATCCATGTTTTTCAAGAATGCCACGGCTGACGACATTGGCGGATGCGCCAATGATCGTCCCATTGCCGCCAAGGCATGCGCCGATGGAGAGCGCCCACCAAACCGGTTCATAGGCGTGAACGGCCCCATTTGAGACGGAATCAATCAATGGAATCATCGTGGCCACATACGGAATATTATCGAGGAAGGACGATAAGATAGCGGACATCCACAGCACAAACATGGTCGTGAGAGGAATGTCTCCATCGGTGACAACCAATACTTTTTCGGCAAGAAGATCGATTACTCCGATAACCTTCAAGGCTCCGACAATGACGAACAATCCAATGAAGAAGAAAATCGTCGTCCACTCCACTTTTTCCAACATATCTTCGGGTTCAATACCCGAAATTAACAAGAGGAAAGAGGCCGCAAAGATTGCAATCGTCGCAGAACCGACGCCGATGGTTTCCGCGAGCACAAATCCTAAGATAGTGATTCCAAGAACGAAAAGACTTTTGATCATCAGTTTCTTGTCGACAATCGCTTTGTGCTCATCGAAGGAAAGAATCATTTTCTTGCTTTCTTCATCGGTATGGAAAGTTTTTCGGAATATCAGGAGTAAGAGTCCAATCGTGACAATCAAAATGACCATCATGATCGGAAAGAGGTTGACAATGAAATCGACAAACGAAAACCCTGTTGCCCCACCAATCATAATATTGGGCGGGTCACCAATGAGGGTGGCAGCACCACCAATGTTGGCGCTGACGACTTCCGCAATCACA
>JAQVKB010000259.1 GCA_028694875.1 Candidatus Izemoplasmatales bacterium | reverse complement strand
GGTTTCCGCGACTCCGGCCAGCAGTTCTTTAAGGTCAGCCTTGCCCTGGTCATCGAAGACCAGCGCCGAAACCTGGCCGTTGATCGCCGCGCCCAGCTCTTCCGCGTTCCACGACCGGCCCGTTCCGGTGCACGGAGAGGCTCCATGGCTATAGCAATCAGCTCCAACCGCGATCATACCACCACCTCCCCATTTATCAGTTTGGAAAGAATCACCTCACTGGCGGTGTGGGCAAAGACACATATTTCACAGTTGAGATTCAAGGCGCTGGAGCGCTTGAACTCGGTGGTGAAGTCTTCGTCAACGGTAATTTGGGTGAGGAGGGACAGAAGGGTCATGGCTGTGCCTCCAATGCTTCAGTTACACCGATACTTTTCAGCAAGGCGGAATACTGCTCGTTGTCCTCTTTGAGCCTTTCAATAATTTGCCTGGCAGTTGTCCGCATTTCCGGAACTTCTACCGGTGTTGAGCCACGCTCGAAAACTCCGCACAGGTGTGAGTATTCATTGTTGATCCTATCCGTTAAAACAGCGGGGATTTTTGCTTCGCCGAAGAATAGGCTTAAAGTTTCTTTGTTCATCCCCTGATCTGGGTATTTGTAGTACAGGAAGATCTCCAAGAATTTTCTGGCGTTGTTTGCGAAGTTGTAGAAAGTGACGTAATTCGTGTCGTCAAGTGTTTCGATAGCAGCACATTTATATACTTGGTGAAAAAGATAGTTAAATTCGGTTACATATTTTTTCAGGTATTTCGGCATAACCCCGATGGTTGAAAATTTGTCATTCCGGACAACAACGAAATATCCCTTTTTGTCATTACTTCCATCCTTTCCATCAATGCGTTTTAGATATTTGAGAAAATTGAGATTGTGGGTTGATACGAATAACTGCTCGAATTTTCCTGTGGAAACGATCTCGGCGGCCAGCAGACTGTAAACAAAAAAGATGTGGTTCCCGTCGAGCGACGAAATAGGGTCGTCAATCCAGATGATCGGCCTTGAATCACGCGTGTTGGTATCGTCGAGCTTTGCAAGAAAATAGCGAAAGGCCAACAGGCTGCATTCACCTTCGCTCAGATGGTACGCCTTTTTGCCATCCCGAATGACTTCAAAGCGAATCCGCTTTGATTCCTCGCTGACGATCTCATCCTTTTTGGCCTCAAGCGTGAGAAATTGATGCCCAAAGAAGCTGTTCAAGTATTCGTTAACTTTCTTTGCTCCTTTTTCCTCGTCGTTTAGTTCACGCTTTTTGGAGGCTATAAGTTCCTCTTTCTTGTGGATATCCCCTTCGATTTGTTCTTTTTTTTGTTTGGCTGTATCGAGTTTCCCCTTGAGTTCATCGATTGAAGTAAGCTGCTCTTGATATCCGATTGTGCCAAGGTAATCCGAAACTTCCTTTAATCGCAGAGCTTCTTTGGCACTTACCTGTTCAGCATTCAAAGAGGTTGTAAAGTTATCAGAGTTGGTGCGAATCGATTCATACTTGTTCCAATCGGTCAGAAGGTCTGCGGAGGCGTCATCTGGCTTTTCAAATGCTTTCTGATTCAAAATATCCCCTTTCCTGGCCTTTAACTGCGAAATTAACGTATCCAGAGATTTCTCGTATTTGCCAACAGCATCTGTTAGTTTTCTAGCCAAGTCATCAAGCTGGTTGTGAAATTTGGAATAGAAACGGGATTTATCGATGGATAAAGCAGAGTTTACTGTGTTCTTCTCCGTTTCTACTCTGTCAATCAATGCATCAATATTCTTTTCAAGCCGCTCCGACTCTTCATCAAAATGTTTTTCAAGTTCCTTCCAGCGACCTTCCGAGATGAGATTGTCGCAGAAAGCGCATTTATCCCGCTTGCCCCTGTGATGGGTTCGGCCGTCACGAACCCAACGATTCAGAACGGCGTCCTTTACCAGTTCTTCGATCTTGTCGGATTCGCTGATTTTTTTGGTTACGAGAGCCTCAGTTTCAGTAGCCAAGCTCTCAAACTTAAGCTTCGGTGCATGAAATTGTAAAATTTGCTGAAGCGTTTTTTCTGAAATCAGCTTTTCATATTGCGTCAGCTGTTCGTCTGTTGGTGGTTGATATTTTTCGTGCCGAACGCGTTCAATATCGGCTTTTAGTTTTTGAATATTGTAGTTCTGATCGCCAAAACGTTCCGGCTTGTACTTGATTCCGATAATTCTGTCGATAGCCTTTTTGGTTAACTGTTTTTCAAGGCCATCATTAGCGTTTTTATGTGCTTGGAATGCTGCAGTGTGTTCAGTATTTGCGGTTGATTTTTGAGCATACAAGCCAGTCTCTTTACCCTCTTCATTGGAGCCAACCTCCTCTTCGAGTGCTTTGATTTCCTTTTCAATTTTATTATTGTCGTCGCCAAGGATAGCGAAGGGCTCGATGCTGTCATCAGGATTGGTAATAAAACGCAGATTGTCACGGACAAAGTCCTCGTTAAACACCCGAATCGTTTTACTGTGATTCGATAGACTCGTCTGCGTTACCTGTACTCCATCAGCAAAGGTCACGTTAAATGATGGGTTTTCAAACTTTTCGGAGAGTTGGCCCGTCTCCATGGCGCGAAGAATGCGCGAAAGAATAGTTTTGCCTGAATAATTTCTGCCGTAGATGACATTGATTG
>JAQVKB010000258.1 GCA_028694875.1 Candidatus Izemoplasmatales bacterium | reverse complement strand
AACTCATTGCGGCCGTTTCATCCGTTCCGATATGTCCATAGACAATGCCATAGATGGCTTCACCCATACTCCATGCGAGTTCGGAAAGGAAAATTGGAAGTGCCATAATAATTGCCATTTTACGAAAAGCACCATGAATCGTTACTTTCCACTGTACGGTCCATTCGCTGTTTCTCATATGTATGAGGAAGAAGAACAAGACAAGACCAAATTCCAATAGCCTTGCGATCGTTGTTGCGATCGCGGCCCCATGGACACCCATGGCCGAGAATCCCAAATGTCCAAAAATCAGGATGTAGTTGAGGATCGTATTTGAGACCATCGCAAATACCGACGCAATCGTCGGGAGTCCTGGTCTACCTGTGGTGCGAAGATAAGTTGAAAACATGCCTGAAGCAAATCCGGGGAGAAAGCCGAGTGTCACAATCCGAAGATAATCACTACCTGTGGTTTGAACCGCCAAGTCGGGGGAGAAGAGTGTCATCAACGGAGCTGCGAAGAAATAGGAGACGGCGAAGAAGAGCGCCGTGAGAAGGAGTCCCCAGCGAAACATCAAAAGAAAGGCGCGGGAGATTTGTTCTTTGTCGGCTTTTCCCCGGAATTGACTAATCAGGATACTGGCTGCGACCGTAATCGAACCCACACTGAAGAAGACGGTGGGGAACCGTCCTGCGAGGGAAACCGACGCGATGTCGGTTTCGCCCAGGCTTCCAACCATGATTTGGTCGATGACGGAGAGTGAACTTGCCAGCAACGATTGAAGCGATACCGGAATGGCAATTTTGAGAATATGAGAAAACCAATTACTTTTCGATAGGTTTTTTTCCATGGTGGACACCTCGTTCATTTCGCGTGCCCAAAAAGATATCGGGATGAAGTTCGAATAAGTTTTTACCGAGTTTTTCACGAAACTTGAGCAAATAGATATCATGATGAATATGTTCGCTATGAAGTCGAACGAGGAAAGGATTGTTCGAAACCATGCCTAACCATTCGTCACGAGCGGGAGTCACGCTCGCGGCGAGCGTTTTGTCTTCATCAATGACGAGCATCAATCGATTGGCTTCTTGAATCACATAATCATGACTATAGATTTCGATGGGTAAGTCTGTCTTTTGTTTGCGGAACGAAAACAAGACGATACGGACTTTTCTTTGGAGTGCTTGTTGAAGTTCATCGTGAAACAGATCGATATCGAGATCGGTGTTCATGATGATTTCGTTCTTCGCGGTTTCCATCATCGTTTTGGCTTTGGCAAGAATCGTTTCATATCCAACAACATTGACGGTCGACTCGCGTTCCGAAACGATGGGTAGTTCATCCAACATTTTGGAAGCTTCTTTCAGAGCTTCCTGATGCTTTGAGGAAAGCATCTTCAGGAGTGTTTCTTTGTCCAAAGCGTGGTACTTGTCTTTGTCTTCTTTGGATAATACCAAATAACCATTTCGTACCATGCCTTCCACTAAGGGATATACGGAAGAACGAGAGAGTTGTAACTCCATCGCGATTTGATATACCGTGAGTCCTGGTTTCGAGGACAAGATTTCATAAATATGCGCTTCATTCTTGGACATACCAAGATGGATTAGGGTTTCATTCAAAGTGTTCATTGGGATTCCTCCATAACGTTGTCTATTATGTACAACGCTATTATAACGCCAACCGATTTTCCTTGTCAAGTGGAAAGAAAAACATCTCGATGATGGTTACCATCGAGATCCAATTGAAAAAGTAGTTAGGTGTTGGAGTTGAATAGAAAAATCAATATTTGTTACATATCTGTTGCAAATACGCTTAAAAATATATATAATATAAGCGTGAAAGGAACTGAAAATATGAGTTATAATGATATCATCAAACTACTAGCGAGTAAAAACAATGGTATTATCACAAGTCAAATGCTCGTGAGTGAAGGCATACCATCGATCTATCTAACACGCATGGTAAAACTAGGTGATCTGGAAAAAATAGATAGAGGTATTTAAAGTACGGAAAAAGTAATTCTCGACGAATATTACCTGCTATATCAAAAAAATCAACGAGTGATTTTTTCGTTTTCGTCTGCTCTTTTTCTACACGAACTTACAGATCGTATTCCATATAAAATGGAAGTTTCACTACCCAGTAAATATAATAGTAGTCATATATCAGAAGAAGTCGTAATTCACAAAGTTGTAGAGAAATATTACAGTATTGGATGTACGATAATGAAGACAATGTTTGGCAATGAAGTTGCCTGTTACGACATGGAACGTACAATATGTGATCTGGTACGATTTCGTGATCAAATTGATGTTGAGATATTTCGCAAGGCTATTGCGCAGTATAAAAAACATCCAAAAAGAGATTATCAGCAACTACGTCTATATGCTAAAGAGTTTCATATATCGAAGCGGATGAATGAACTGCTGGATGTGATATGATGGAGTCGAGCTTAAGGGTTACGATTGTATTGTTATTCCTCTGTTGAATTCAAGCCAAATGAAAAGCATCTCGATGATTGGTACCATCGAGATGCTCTTTTGATTCTTATGGATTGACGATAATGCCCGTTCCGTCACTGATGACATCAGGTAAGACGCCATCCCATGTGGAGTAATAAAGGACGTCGAGCACGATTTGAGAGATCGGA
>JAQVKB010000257.1 GCA_028694875.1 Candidatus Izemoplasmatales bacterium | reverse complement strand
CGAGTTTTTCCAATCCAAATGATCCAAAAAGACGATTCCATCGGAGTCGTCTTTTTTTTACTTCGCCGTGTTTCCCACAAAATAGTCCTTGAACCCATCATGAAAAACAAAAGACGATTGCCTTCATCGACAATCGCCTTCACTTCATCATGGAATACTTGCTTATCCTAGTATCTCAGAAAGGGGAGTCCTTTCGAATTGTTCTGATCAAACGTGTTTCTTCAGAATTTGAACCAATCGCGGAATTTCCGCCAGTTTCAACGAACTAATCGCAATTCGAATCAATCCGCCCATTTGAATCACAAAGACATGATCCGAGACCAAATCTTTGAAGATGTTTTTGTTTTCGGTCTTGATGGCGACGAAGAAACCGCCGCAATAAGGAAGAATCTTCAAATCTTGTTTTTTCACTTCTTCCAAAAACAAAGTCGCTCGATCCAGTAACACTTTTCTGGAAAGCACCAATTCGTCTTGGAAGTTCTTTTTCAACATCGGATCCGTGAAGATTTTCCCAATGATCGACATCGCGGGTTGGCTCACCGAAGAGAATCTTCCACGAACGGAATAATCGCCGACGCGAAGGAAATTGTCGATGTTCGACTTGTTCTTGGAAAGACCAATTTGAGCACCAATCCGGAATCCGTACAACGAAAACGTCTTGGATCCTGAGAAAATCACTACGACCAAAACATCTTCATCCAAATCCAAGTAACTTTGGAATACTTCACGGGAAATCGACGTTTCTTTCATTTGATAATCGATATACGCGATATCTTGAATCAAAATGACAGGAACACCCGTACGGTTGACTTCATTCAAAACAGAAACGACAAATTTCCAATCCTCAACACTCATGCAAAGTCCTGTAGGATTATTGCATGGGTCGTTTAACAAGACGGAAAGTCTGCCTTGGGCTGCGGCCAAGGATTTGGCTTTTTGTTCGAAATCTTGGCGATTGAAGTGCAAATTTTCATCATACATCAAGAATGTTTCTAATCCGATGTTCGCTTCAAATGCAAAGTTTTCGTAGGGAGTCCAATAATGGTTTGGAATCAAAACTTTTTGACCGAAGTCATTAAAATTGAAGAAGGTGTTTGACACCGCACCGGACCCGCCTGTTGTCGGAATCACACTGTGATGAAAGGTTTCTCGAAATTGATTTGCCAAAGGACCAAAGACCCAATCAAAGACCCCTTCGTCGAAGTTCTTTGTCCCACGTACTGGGGCATAGGCGTACATTTCGGGATCGGCGAGGAGATGAAGTTGACTTTCCACGGATTGAAACTTAAAAATCGTTCCATCTTCGTGGTGAAGCATTCCAACCGTAGCATCAATCACATCGGCGTACTGTTTCTTGAGTGCTTTTGCTTCTTGAGAAATCTGTAAAATGTTTGATTCTAGTTGCTTGTCTTTCGCGTGGCTTCCAACAATCGTCTTGGGCATGGTGCACCAACCTTTCTGTCTTGACTCGCTTTATTCGAAGTATTTTTTAAGAACCACCGTCTGATCCCGATCCGGACCGACGCTAAACATCGTCACTTTGACGCCAGAATATTCCTCAATCGCGTAGAGGTAATTTTGGCAATTGCGGGGAAGGTCTTCGAATTGGGTGACATTCGAAATGTCTTCTGACCATCCTTTGAAGGATTGATAAATGGGCTTGCAGCGCAGGAAATCATCATAATGTCCGGGGACATGATGGATGATTTTTCCATCCAGTTCATAACTTGTACAAATCTTGACTTCCTCAAGTCCTGATAGAACATCCAAAAGCATGATGGCAAGTCCCGTCAATCCATTGATTCGTTTCGCGTGGCGTAAAATCACGGAGTCCAACCAACCAATGCGTCGCGGACGTCCGGTTGTGGTGCCGTATTCATGTCCAACTTCGCGGATTTGTTTCGCAATATCGTTCTCAAATTCCGTAGGAAAAGCGCCTTCGCCAACCCGTGTGGTGTAGGCTTTGGTCACACCTAGAACTTCGTGGATTGATTGCGGGGCAATCCCGCAAGAAAGCGGGACCGAAGCGGCGGTAGGAGAGGATGAGGTGACATACGGATAGGTTCCGTGTTCCACACACAGCATCGTCCCTTGTGCTCCCTCAAACAAGATCTTTTGTTGATAATCCAACGCGTCTTGTAAGAACAGAGAAGTATCTGTGATATATGGTTTTAATCGCGTTCCATAAAGAACAAAATCCTCAACCAATTTCTTTTCATCAAAGGGTTCTTTCTCAAAAGATTTTAACAGAGGATTGATATAAGCGAGTGCACTATGAACCGATTTTTTGAGCGCTTCGGGACGAATCAAATCGCCAATCCGAATCCCAAATCGAGAGATTTTGTCCGCATATGCCGGACCAATTCCTTTTTTGGTGGTCCCTACGGCGTTTTCACCTTTGACCGTTTCAAGAAGTTCATCGAGCACCAAGTGATAGGGCATCACAACTTGCGCACGATCCGACAAAAAAAGTTGAAAATTCGTGATTCCTTCTTTGGAGAGCATCTCCAATTCCTCAATCAATGCATTCGGGTTGATAACCATGCCATTGGCCATCACATTTTTGGTCGAGGGGTTAAAGACACCAGATGGAATCAAATGAAGCGCAAACCGCCTTGAATTGAAACGAATCGTATGC
>JAQVKB010000256.1 GCA_028694875.1 Candidatus Izemoplasmatales bacterium | reverse complement strand
CGATTTCGTTTTCTGAAATATCGAAAACAAAAGGCGCCATCAATAGCATTCTGATTTTTTTGATTTATACACACATTGAGACCTTGGGTGGCGTTTGGATTGCCAGTTATTTCTTTTTAATCAAACAAGTGGACTATTCGACCGCGGCGTTGTTCACATCGGTCTTTTATTTGGTATTTGCGATTGGTAGAGCCCTTTTCGGATTGATTTCGATGAAGGTTCATCCCCATCGATTAATTCTTCTTGGCGAATGTATTATGATGTTGGCTGGGGTATTGATGCTTTTTCAATTTCAATCCTTATGGCCCTATTTCATCATCGTTGGCGTCTTTGGCCTCGGCGCAGCCCCGGTATACCCCAATATGATGTTTATGAACTCTCAACATTTTGAGAGTCGAAAGTTGTCGAGAATCATGAGTTTACAAATGGCGATTGGATACATGGGCATTGGTGTGTTAACACCTTTGGCAGGAGTCTTTTTCCGTCACTTTTCAATTCAAATTTATCCCTATTTCGTGATCGGAATGGCGCTTTTCTTGTTCGTCATCACTGCTCGATTTTTCCGATTATTTCCACAAAAGAATCATCAAGAACACCAAGCATAGATTTCTCTAGCCTTCGGGCGGAAAGGATATTGAATGGATCATTATCAACTCCCTCCGTTCCGCATCAAAATGGTGGAACCCATCCGACAAATCTCGAAAGAAGAACGCATTCAGAAACTGAAAGAAGCGGGATACAACCCATTTCAGTTGCGTAGCGAGGATGTCTTTATCGATTTGTTGACGGATTCCGGAACCGGTGCGATGAGTCATTTTCAATGGGCGGCGCTCATGAAAGGCGACGAAGCTTATGCGGGTAGCGCAAGTTTCTATCGTCTTGAAGAGGTTGTCAAACGCATTACAGGATATCGCTATATGATGCCAGCGCATCAAGGACGCGGCGCTGAACAAGTGGTGATTCCTTTGTTGGTCCAACATCCAGGGATGGTCTTCCTTTCGAACATCCATTTCGATACGACTAGAGCTCATGTGGAACTGGCGGGCGCACGTGCAATCGATTGTGTGGTCGATGAATGCTTTGATTTGGATACGTATCATCCTTTCAAAGGAAATTTCGATTTGCAAAAACTCGAACATGAAATCCTGACCCACAAAAAAGAAAATGTGGCAGGCATCATCATGACCATCACCAACAACTCGGCGGGCGGACAACCTGTCAGTATGCAAAACATGCGAGACGTCGCTCAGTTGGCAACACGATATGGAATCAAACTTCTCATTGATGGCGCGAGATATGCGGAAAATGCTTATTTTGTCAAAATCCGAGAAGAAGGATATTCGAACAAATCCGTTCGAGAGATTGCCAGAGAAGCTTTTGATCTCGCTGATATTTTCCTCATGAGTTCGAAGAAAGATGGACTCGTCAACATTGGCGGATTGATAGCAATCAAAAACGATCTTGAGTTATTCCGTCAATGCCAAACTAGGATCGTACCCATGGAAGGTTTTCCTACCTATGGTGGCTTAGCGGGAAGAGATATGGATGCATTAGCCGTTGGACTTGAGGAAGCACTTGATGAGGGATACTTGAGTTATCGTCTCGATGAAATCAAGTACCTTGGAGATTTGTTGCGACAAGCGGGAGTCCCGATTCAGTATCCTACTGGCGGACACGCAGTTTTTGTCGAATGCGGAAGGATGTGTCCTCAGATTCCTTTCGATCAATTTCCAGCACAAGCGGTATGCAATGAGCTTTATATAGAAGGTGGAATCCGCGCCGTCGAAATCGGTTCATTGCTTTTAGGGAGAGATCCCGATTCTGGCAAAAATTTGAAATCGGATGCGGAATTTATGCGATTAACGATTCCACGACGAACGTATACGTTTGAGCATCTTCGATATGTCGCCGAATGCGTGATTCGTGTATATCAACGAAGAAATGACATTCGAGGGCTCAAGTTTACCTATGAATCCCCCATCCTCCGTCACTTTACTGCAAGTTTTGCCCCTGTCGAAGACGGTCAATAAGGAGGCAATATGAAACCTCTCCAAGTGTATTCAGAAATTGGACAACTTCGAAAAGTTCTTTTGCATCGACCAGGCGGCGAACTT
The DNA here is from genome assembly GCA_028694875.1 of Candidatus Izemoplasmatales bacterium. GTDB lineage: Bacteria > Bacillota_I > Bacilli_A > Izemoplasmatales > Hujiaoplasmataceae > JAHIVB01. The sequence goes on along the minus strand of JAQVKB010000256.1, from coordinate 533 downwards.
GAAAATCTTACGCCAAAATGGTTGAACGATTTGTTGTTTGACGATATTCCTTGGTTGGAACTTGCCAAAGAAGAGCACGATGCGTTTGCGAAAGTCTTTCGAGACAACGGTGTCGAGGTTGTCTACCTCGACGACCTCGTGACCGAAGCCATCGAAGCCAAACCCGGAATCAAAGAGCAGTTCGTTCGGCAGTTTATCGAAGAGTCCCAAGTGACTTCCGAAACGATGAAAATCAAATTGTTCGATTATTTGATGTCTTGCCCGTCGACCAAAGACATGGTGAGATTGACGATGGCAGGTATCCGAAAATCCCAAATTCCGAATTTTGAAATTCGGACCCTATCGGATCACATCCGTGACTATCCGTTTGTGACCGATCCGATGCCCAACCTTTATTTCACGAGAGACCCGTTCTCGATTTTAGGCGACGGCGTCGTGATCAGCAAAATGCATATGCCTGCTCGTAGCCGAGAAAGTCTGTATGGAGATTATATTTTCAAATATCATCCCGACTATGGAAGAGATGAAATCGA
>JAQVKB010000255.1 GCA_028694875.1 Candidatus Izemoplasmatales bacterium | reverse complement strand
ATGGCATCGAGCACAAGTTCTTTTGTCGTTTCGTTGACATATCCTTTTTTATTGATGACGCGCGATACGGTCGCGACGCTCACGAGCGCTAATTTTGCAACGTCTTTGATGGTGGCCATAACTTCACTTCCTTCCACTATTCACAGTGGTGCATATCATCATTATACAAGGTTCTAGAAAAAAAGAAAAGGGAAACATGTAACTATTTACACACACGAAAAACGACAATTTTCAGATATGTAATGCCGTTTTCACAAAAGCATGAAATATGAAACCAATTTCGGACTTGGAATCATTCCTATTCGTGGACTTTGAGTTCTTTGTGTTGTAAAATTGGGTTGTCATTGATTGATATCCAAGGAGAATTCATATGTTAAAAACAAAAATTAGTTTCAGAAACAAAATCATCTATCAAATCTATGTGCGCAATCATACCCCAGAGGGATCTTTTTTAGCCCTCATTCCAGAACTCAATCGGATTCGTTCTTTGGGAGTAGATATCGTATATCTGTTGCCAATTCATCCAATTGGCGTCAAAAACAGAAAAGGTTCTTTAGGATCTCCTTATTCGATTCAAGACTATCGATTAATCAATCCGGAACTTGGAACCAAAGAAGACTTTCTCAAGTTGGTTGATGAAGTACATGCTCGTGGTATGAAAATCATGATTGATGAGGTATTCAATCATACTTCACGAGACTCTCGACTATTACACGAACATCCCGAATATTTTTATCGAAACAAGGCCGGCGATTTCGCCAACCGTGTTGGCGATTGGTGGGATGTCACCGATTTTGATTACACGCGCGACAAAGGATTGTGGGTTGAACTTGCGGACACGTTAAAAATGTATGCATCGATGGGTGTGGATGGTTTCCGTATGGATGTCGCGAGTTTGGTTCCTCTGGATTTTTGGAAATTCGCAAGAAAAGAAGTTGCCAAAGTCAAAAAGGATGTCTTGTGGCTTTCAGAATCCGTCCACGGTTCGTTTTGCTCTTACATCCGAAATCAAGGATTTGAGTGTGCTAGTGAATCTGAAATCTATCAAGTCTTTGATATGGCGTATGATTATGACGTTTACCCATATTATGAAGATTATCTTCATGGAAAACGTCCTCTCAAAGATTACTTGGAAGCCATTCGCCGACAAGACGAGATCTATCCCGCCAATTACATCAAAATGAAGAACTTGGAAAACCATGACTGCTTACGCATTGCGGACTATGTCCAGGGAAATCTCGATAAAATTCGAAATTGGACCGCTTTTCTCTATTTCCAAAAAGGGGCTGTCATGCTGTACGGTGGTCAAGAATTCACCGCAACCATTCGACAGACACTGTTTGAAAAGGAATTGTTCGATCGTCATGAAGATATTTCGCCCTTGATTCAAACCTTGTCCAAACTGAAGAAGAAACGCATTTTCGCCGAGGGAGTATATACCGTTTCGATTCCTGAAGTGGATGGAGTAGCCATTCAATCGTTTGAAAATGATCAGGAGAAATACGTAGGTATTTTCAATGTAGGACAAGGTTCTGGCCAAGTTGCCATCGACCTACCTGATGGAAATTATCCCAATCTTTTGGGTGGAAAGCGATTGAAAGTAGAATCGGGTTATTTTGAACTTTCTTCGGGACCAATCGCGATTCGTATTCGCAAATAAAAAAACAAATCCATCGTACAATACTTGGATTCTTCTCGAAAGCCGCCCCGCGGCTTTTTCTTTTTCCAAAGCAGGACTCTTTTTGATATAATAATACCAAGGAAGTGATTTCTTTGATGCAACCAGTCGTACACGTCATAGGTGCCGGGCTTGCCGGTGTGGAAGCTTCTTGGCAACTTGCCAAACGTGGAATTCATGTCAAACTCTATGAAATGAAAAAACAGAAAAAATCTCCAGCACATCATTCAGAGTCGTTTGCCGAGCTTGTGTGTTCCAATTCGTTGCGAAGCGACGCATTGACCAACGCGGCGGGTTTGCTCAAAGAAGAACTACGTCGACTCGACTCGCTCATCATCAGGATTGCCGATGAAACCCGCGTTCCAGCGGGATCTGCTTTGGCAGTGGACCGCGATTTGTTTAGTCAAAAAGCCACGGAGGCGATCCAAGCTTTGGATTTGGTGGAAATCATTCACGAGGAAGTCAAAGAGATTCCGGAAGGATACGTCATCATCGCGACAGGACCTTTGACATCCGACGATTTGTTCGAAGATTTGAAACGCAAAACCGGTGAAGATACCCTCTATTTCTTTGATGCGGCTGCGCCGATTGTCGAATATGATTCGATAGATATGTCGAAGGCTTATATGAAAAGTCGTTATGACAAAGGCGAAGCAACCTATATCAATTGTGCCATGACCAAAGAAGAATATGAAGCTTGGTACGACGAATTGCTTCGCGCTCGGGTTGTCGAACAGAAAGAGTTTGAACTCAAAGTTTTTGAAGGCTGCATGCCATTCGAAGAAATGGCAAGACGTGGCAAAGATACATTACGTTACGGCCCGATGAAACCCGTTGGCCTTCGAAGACCTGATGGATCAAAACCATATGCTGTCGTACAATTGAGACAAGATAATGTCAGTGCAAGTCTATATAATGTTGTCGGATTTCAGACGCATCTAGCTTTTCCAGAACAACAGCGATTGCTCCGA
>JAQVKB010000254.1 GCA_028694875.1 Candidatus Izemoplasmatales bacterium | reverse complement strand
ATGGATATTCAGGACAACGAAAGGCTCTATAAATCGTGACAATGAGTAAGACCGTTAGGAAGAAACGCAACATTGCCGTGATCGGCGCCGGTCACTGGGGAAAAATCTGATCCGCAACTTTTCCAAGCTGGACGTCCTTGCGGCTGTCAGCGACAAAAGTTCAGCAGCCCGGAAGGAAATGCACGACATCTATTCGACCGTCGATATTTTCTCCAGTTTGAAAGACGTTCTTTTACAACCGACCGTGGAAGCCGTCGTCATTGCGACGCCCGCGGAAACGCATTTCATCTTGGCCAGAGAAGCTTTATTGTCGAGCAAGCATGTCTTTGTGGAAAAACCGATGACGCTCACGGAAAAAGACGCGGAAGAGTTGATCGATCTGGCGGCAAGCCGTAATTTGATTCTGATGGTCGGGCACCTTCTTCAATACCACCCGGCATTTGTCAGGCTCAAACAGATCGCCTCCGACGGAGAATTGGGACGGATCAACTACATTTATTCGCACCGCATGACATCTCCATGATCCTCGCCCTGGTCGGAGAAGAACCGGAAAAAGTGCTTGCAACCGGCGGCAACTATCTGCATAAAAAAATCGCCGATGTCACCACAACGCATCTGGATTTTCCCTCCGGTCTTAAAGCGCACGTTTTCGTCTCCTGGCTTCATCCCTTCAAGGATCAAAAACTGGTCGTCGTGGGCGATCAGAAAATGGCTGTTTTCGATGACACCTTGCCGTGGGAAGACAAACTCCTTGTCTATCCGCACTCCGTTAAGTGGGAACACAATATCCCAGTGCCGACAAAAGGTACGCCGGAGCGCGTTGCCGTTCCTCACTCCGAGCCCCTGAGGCTGGAGTGCGAGCACTTTCTGGATTGCCTTGGAAGACAAAAGAATACGCTCACGGACGGCAAAGAAGGTCTGCGCGTGCTTCGCGTCTTGAACGCTGCCGAAGCCTCGTTGAACAAGAACGGTCAGAGCATTTCGCTTCAGAAAAGAAAGACACCCGCCTCGGAGTCCGCCAAGGAGACGTTCATTCACCCTTCGGCCTTCATCGACGAACACGTGGAAATCGGCGGCGGCACGAAAATCTGGCATACGTCTCACGTTCTGCACGGTTCGAAAATCGGCAAAGACTGTTCCATCGGCCAAAATGTCGTGATCGGACCTGATGTCTCGATCGGCGGCGGCTGTAAGATTCAGAACAATGTGTCCGTTTACAAGGGCGTGACGCTTGAAGATGACGTCTTTTGCGGACCGTCAGCCGTCTTCACCAACGTAATCAACCCCCGGTCCGAAATTCGCCGGATGTCGGAAATCAAAGCGACGCTCGTCAAGAAAGGCGCAACGATTGGCGCAAACGCCATCATTGTTTGCGGCAATACCATAGGCAGTTACGCTTTCATCGCGGCCGGGGCCGTCGTAACGAAAAACGTTCCCGACCATGCCCTGATGGCCGGAAATCCCGCCCGACAAACAGGCTGGATCTGCCGGTGCGGGATCAAGCTGAATACAAAACATCAATGTCCTCAATGCGGTAAACGATACAAAATGAAAGCAAAACTGGGGTTGAAAAAAATACCCTAACTCAAAATACCTTTTAACGGCAAATGTGATGAACTCGTAAAAAGCAACTCAAACCGTCACCCCGGCGAATACCCTAAAGGGCACGAGTGCCGGGGTCCATAACCAACTGTAATTACTGGATACCGGCTCGTGTGCCCTTTGGGTATTCGCCGGTAAGACGAAAAGAGTGCGAAATTGACTTTTTACAAGGACGGCAAATGTAAAGCCCGGAACTTATAGATTGCTTTTCCATGGGCATTTCGATATAGTTTTTCAAACCAAAAACAAAAGGGGATAAAAAGGAGCCATGTTGATGGAAAAGATCATTAAAATTCATCTCGAAAAATTGCCTGAAGGCCCCTACCTAGCGACATCCGATGATATTCAGGGATTAGTTGCGCAAGGAAGAACTGCTTCCGAGACGATTGAAATCGCAAGAGATGTGGCCAGAAAGCTTATCGAAGAACAAGGCTTGACATCCATAGACGTGGGAGCAATCAGTGATTCTTTTGAGTACCCTATTATAGTTGGATCATAGGCAATGGGACAGTTGTCTGGTTACAAATATCGGGACATTGTCCAACGAATCAAGCTGTTCGGTTTCTCATTTTTGCGACAGGCTGCCGGAAGCCATGAAATCTGGTACAACAAATTAACAAACCGCTATACAACGATTCCCAATCACCCGGGCGACATGCCGCAAGGCACGCTCAGGGCAATCTTGAAACAGGCTGGTATTTCAACTGACGAGTTCATCAACGTAAAATATCATAAAGGGTAGCTGGCTCACTTCAAAAAACCATCAAAAAAATTCTTGACAATAATTTTGCTTGTGTTATGAGTAGAATAACTACTCATAACGGAGCAAGCATGACCGACCTTTTTGCAGGACTGATTTCATCCAAAACCAGAATAAACCTTCTGATGCGCTTTTTCTTCAATCCCGGAACAAAGGCGTATTTACGCGAACTTTCCAAAGACCTGAACGTCTCCACAAACGCCGTCCGCGAAGAGTTAAACCAACTTACCCAAACAAAACTTCTAACATCTGAAAAAAACGGAAGAAACGTATATTACGTTGCAAACGAT
>JAQVKB010000253.1 GCA_028694875.1 Candidatus Izemoplasmatales bacterium | reverse complement strand
ATCCAAAAGCACTGCGAACGATCGCATCCGCGGCGAGTTTCGGGTCGATTTCATCATCAACTAGAATCGCGTCTTTTCCGCCCATTTCGGCAATCACGCGTTTGAGCCAAATTTGGCCTTTTTGAACTTTTGCCGCATTTTCATAAATCGATTGGCCTACTTCTTTGGAACCTGTGAAACTAATGAAGCGAGTTTTCGGATGTTTGACGATAAAATCACCAATTTCCGAACCCCGACCAGGAATAAAATTGACGACACCATCAGGAAGACCTGCTTCTTTGAGGACTTGGACAAAGTGATAGGCAATCACTTGCGTTGTCATCGCTGGCTTCAAGAGCACAGTGTTGCCGCTCACAATGGCGGCGGAAGTCATCCCTGTCAAGATTGCCAATGGGAAATTCCATGGTGTGATGATAGCACCGACACCAAGGGGAATATAGAAGTAATGATTGCGTTCCACATTGGGTCTCGATTGTACCGTTTGGTCAATTTGAGACAATGTGAGCATTTGTCTTCCATAGTACTCGAGGAAATCAATCGCTTCTGCCGTATCGGCGTCCGCTTCTGCCCATGGCTTTCCGGCTTCATACGTCATCAATGCGCTGAAGAAGAATTGTCTCCGTTTCAAAATGTTGGCCGCTTTAAACAACACGTCTGCACGCGTTTCCGCTTTCACTTTCTTCCACGTTTCGAAGGTGGTGAGTGCCGATTGCATTGCGGCTTCCGCTTCAGGAATGCCTCCTTGGCAAATGCGACCAATCACTTGAGTGTGATTGGCGGGATTGACAGAAACATATTTCCGTTCCGTCACGATTTCCTTTCCACCAATCAGCAAGGGATAGTCTTGTCCAAGCATGGACTCAACTTCATCCAGTGCGGCTTGATACTTTTCACGGTTTTTCGAATCGGAAAAATCCGTAAGAGGGTGAGTCAAATAGGGATAGATTGCCATCAATATCATCTTCCTTTCTATGTTATACGACCGACTGTTCGACGGACGTTTGTTGCGTCGTTTGAAAACGATCTAAATGAAACATGGTCATATCGACTTCGGGTTTTGTTCCCAATACTAAGGAGGCCATCAGACTTCCTGTCATCGGTGAAAACATAAATCCATGTCCTGAAAACCCACATGCGACATAAAATCCTGGGACTTCATGAACGTCGGATAGAATCGGTTGTTTGTCGGGAGAATTGTTATAAGACCCACCCCATTGACGTACCACGCGAAGTTCACCGATTTTTGGCGCGATGTCCATGATTGTTTTGGACATTTCATCGAGAAATTCCCAACTCGAGGAAATATCATGTCCATGGGCTTGATGTGGCGTCGTTCTCCCCATCAAGAAACTTCCATGAGGAACTTGCTGACAATACAAATTTTTGGAAAACGACATCACCATGGGACCTTGCATCAGTTCAATCGGTTCCGTCACCAAGATTTCATGATTTTCAGAATAGACGGGGATGTCTACATTCACCATCTTGGCAATTTCTGCGGCGTATCCACCAGCCGCATCAATCAAAATATCGCATTCATAAGCTTGCTTGTTGGTTTGGATGGTGAATCGAGGATGGACTCCCGTTTGAATTCCGACGACTTCTTCAAAGAAATGAAACGCGACCCCCTTCTTCTTGGCGGCGAGATAAAACGCTTCCGTCATTTTAAAGGGGTTTAAATGTCCATCGGTTTGACAATATGTCGCACTGACAAAAGCTTTTGGATTGAGATGCGGTACAATCTTGAGGGCTTCTTCGATAGTACATTTTTTGGTTGGAATGCCAAGTCGATTTTGGAGCGCGACATTGCGATCAAACAACAAATCTTCTTCCGGCGTTGTCGCTAAAATCAAATATCCTTCTTGCTTGAATTCAATATCACCATCATATTCCAACTCTTCTTTGGCGCCCTCAAAAAATTCAATGCTTTTTTTGGCCAAGACGCAATTGGCTTCCGTACCCCATTGTTGTCGAATCCCTGCGCCACAACGCCCCGTCGCGCCGGCCGTAAGATAAGCTTTTTCCAAGACAAGGATGTTTTGTTCTCCTGCCTTGGCAAGATGGTAGGCGATGCTTGTTCCACTGATGCCAGCACCAATAATCACAATTCTTCTCATTCTTTGGTACCTTCTTTGATCTCTTTCAGTTTCACACCTAATACAAGAGGCCTCGTTTTCGGTAAAGGAACTTTGGAAACCGGTACGCCGAGATAGTCTGCGACGATTTTCTGGACGAGCGGCAGACAAGTTTGCCCTTGGCATGGACCCATTCCGATTCGAAACTGACGTTTCAAATCTTCCAAGTTCGTGTAACCTTGAGACAAAGCATCGAGAATTTCTTGCTCTGTGACATCTTCACACCGACAGACGATCTTATGCAATTCACTCATAAACGTACCCCTATCGTTGAAAATTGTTCATACAAAGAAGCATCCACATCGACTGTGACAACGGCCGTTTTGGATGTGGTTTGATTGGGAATCACATGTTTGACCATGGCAGTTCCAATCCTTGCGCCACTGCGGTCGCAAGCGCTCCAAATTTCACCTTTTTGAGGTAAAGGGAGCTATTCCCACGGAATTCGAAATTGGGCGGTCTCTATTTTTTTGCTTGCGACCATGATCGCAAGTCCTGGGCATTGTGCAACACAAATTGCACATCCGACGCATTTTTCAACGTC